>NZ_JAAGPK010000052.1:0-48734 GCF_017104685.1 Burkholderia sp. Tr-20355
TCATGCCGTTCGCGATCTCGGTGCCGGTCGGCCTCACCGCCCCCGACGACATCTGGCGCCGGCTCGGCAACCGCCTGCGCGCCCGCGGCGCCGGTGCGCCGTCCGGCTATGCCGATCCGCAGGGCGCGCTGCCGCTGCGCGAAGCGATCGCCGACTACGTGCGCCGGTCGCGCTCGGTGCGCTGCGATGCCGGCCAGGTCGTGATCACGAGCGGCACGCAGCAGGGGCTGCATCTCGCGCGCCAGGTGCTGCTCGGCGACAACGACCGCGCATGGGTCGAGAATCCCGCCTATCGCGGCATCACCGCGCTGCTCGAAAGCACCGGGCGGCGCGACGCGATGGTGCGCGTGCCGGTGGACGCCGACGGCCTCGACGTCGACGCCGGCATGCGGCTCGCGCCGGAGGCGCGCGCCGCGTTCGTCACGCCGTCGCACCAGTACCCGCTCGGCATGCCGTTGAGCATGGCGCGGCGCAACGCGCTGCTCGCCTGGGCGCGCGCGCAGCGCGCGTGGGTCGTCGAAGACGACTACGACAGCGAGCTGCGCTATGAAGGCTACCCGTTCCCGTCGCTGCAAGGGCTCGCCCCCGATCGCGTGATCTACCTCGGCACGTTCAGCAAGATTCTGTTTCCGTCGCTGCGGCTCGGCTACGTGATCGCGCCCGAGGATCTCGTGCCCGCGTTCTGCGGCGCGCGCGTGCTGATGGATCGCCATGCGCCGACCGCCGATCAGCACGTGCTGGCCGCCTTCATCGCGGAAGGCCATCTCGACCGCCACATCCGCCGTGTGCGCGGCGTGTATGCGGAACAGCGCACGCTGCTGATCGACACGCTCGGCGCGCGGCTGCCGCGCGAACGCGCGTGGGTGCAGCCGGGCGACCAGGGCATGCACGTCGTGCTGTGGCTTGCCGAAGGCATCGACGATCTCGACGTGGTCGCGCGCGCCGCGCAGGCCGGCGTCGCGGTGCGCGCGGTGTCGCCGATGTTCGCGCCCGGCACGGCCCGCCCGGGGCTCGTGCTCGGCTTCGGCGGGTTCGACCGCGCGCAGATGGAAGCCGCCGCGCAACGGCTCGCGGACGTGGTTTCGTCGGCGCAATCGCGGCCGCGCGCACCTTAAAAGGTTGTCGGCGGGCAACAAACGTAATCGTCTGTAAATCCTGCAAGCAAACGGCCGTTTCTGCCGCCGGCGTGCGGGCGCCGTTTGCTAGGATCGCGCGTCTTCCATCCGCCCTTGCCGCCTTGAATCGCTTCGTGCCGTTTCTCCGAGATGCGTGGCTCCGTTGCCGCGCCCGTGTCGCACCGCTCGCCGCCGCCTGCCGCGCGCGCCTGCGCACGCTGTGCGCGGCCGTGCTGCAGCGCCTGCGCCATCCGACGCGGCGCGGCGTGGCGCTGACGCTCGCCGCGATACCGGTGCTGGGCCTGCTGGGCCTGCTCGCGTTCGTCCCGTTCACGCCGAGCATCGGTGACATCCGCAAGGCGCGCATCGACCGCCCGGCGCGCGTGCTGTCCGCCGACGGCCAGCTGATCGCCGAGTTCCGGCCCGTGAACCGCGAATGGGTGCCGCTCAAGCAGATCTCGCCGCACATGGTCGACGCGCTGATCGCGACCGAGGACCATCGCTTCTATTCGCATCACGGCATCGACTTGCGCCGCACGCTCGCCGCCGGGCTGCATACCTTCTCGGGCAACCGCCAGGGCGGCTCGACGATCACGCAGCAGCTCGCACGCAACCTGTATCCGGACGAAGTCGGCCGCGCACCGACGCTCACGCGCAAGGTGAAGGAGCTGATCACCGCGTTCAAGATCGAATCGGTGTACAGCAAGGACGAGATCCTCGAAACCTACCTGAACACGGTGCCGTTCCTGTACAACGCGTACGGCGTCGAAATGGCCGCGCGCACCTACTTCGGCAAGTCGGCGGACCAGCTCGACATCGCGGAAAGCGCGACGCTCGTCGGGATGCTGAAGGGCAACAGCTACTACAACCCGGTGCTGAATCCGGAGCGCGCGGTCCAGCGGCGCAACATCGTGCTCGGCCGGATGGCGCAGATGGGCATGCTCACGCCGCCGCAGCTCACGAAACTGCAGCGCCAGCCGCTGCGCGTCGACTTCGAACCGCAGACCGCGCAGCCGAGCCTCGCGCCGCACTTCGCGGTACAGCTGCGCAAGTGGCTGATCGCGTGGGCCGACCGCAACAACTACGATCTCTACGCCGACGGCCTCGTCGTGCGCACGACGCTCGATGCGCAATTGCAGGACATGGCCACGCAGGCGCTGACGCGGCAGACCGAGCGGCTGCAGGCGGTCGCCGACGGCGCATGGCGCGGCCCGTCCGGCTGCGGGTTGCGCAACGACCTGTTCCGCGGCTTCATCCGCCAGACGCCCGAGTATCGCCAGGCCCGCGACACCGGGCTCGCCGACGTGCCGGCGCTGAAGCAGCTCGGCGCCAACCGCGCGTTCATGCGCGCGCTGTGCGAACGTAAGACGCAGGTGCAGGCCGGTTTCGTCGCGATCGATCCGCGCAACGGCGCGATCCGCGCGTGGGTCGGCAGCCCCGATTTCGGCAGCGAGCCGTTCGACCACGTCTTCCAGGCGCGGCGCCAGCCGGGTTCGACCTTCAAGCCGTTCGTCTATGGCGCGGCGTTCGCGGACGGCATGCGGCCCGACGATACGTTCGTCGATCGTCCCGTCGCGATTCCGGTCGACGGGCGCGCCGTGTGGCGCCCGACCGATGCGGAACCGCCGACCGGCGAGCCGATGACGCTGCGTGACGCGCTCGCGCTGTCGCGCAACCGCGTCACCGCGCAGGTGATGCAGCACGAAGGCGCCGCGAAGGTCGCGCAGCTGGCGCGCGCGATGGGCGTGCGCGACAGCCCGCTCGATGCGGTGCCGTCGCTCGCGCTCGGCACGAGCCCCGTGACCCTGAAGGAGATGGTGTCCGCATACGGCACGATCGCGAACCGCGGCGTGTACGTCGCGCCGCAGATGATCACGCGCATCGAGGACCGCGACGGCAAGGTGCTGGCCGCGTTCGGCAGCGCGCCGCCCGAACGCGCGCTGCCGGCGCCGGCCGCGCAGACGCTCGTCGACGTGATGCGCGACGTCGTCGATCGCGGCACCGGCGCCGACATCCGGTCGCGCTACGGGATCCGCGTCGACGTCGCCGGCAAGACGGGCACGACGCAGGACAACGCGGACGGCTGGTTCATCCTGATGCATCCGCAGCTCGTGGCCGGCGCGTGGGTCGGCTTCGACGACGGCAGCGTGACGCTGCGCAGCGACTACTGGGGCGCGGGCGCGCACAGTGCGCTGCCGATCGTCGGCTCGTTCTACGAGGCGGCGCTGCGGGCGCGCGCGATCGATCCGCACGCGCAGTTCTCGCCCGATTTCCGGCCACGCAGCGCGCCCGCGCCGAGACGGCGCGTGCAGCATCCGGGCCTGTTCGACTGGCTGAGATTCTTCCGCTGATCGCGGCGCCCGCGGCCCGTTTTACCGGCGCGTCGTCAGCGCCCGGCGACCGGCGTCACGGCGCCGGCGGCGACTCGCCGCTGCGCGCGACCGGATGAAGCTCGATGCCGTCGACCTGAAAGCCTTGCACGATCAGCAGCAGGACGCCCGTGGTCGAATGCTTCGTCGTGAAACTGCTGCCGGTGATCGACGTGACCTGATAGGGCGAGCCGATCGGCATCCGGATCAGTTGGCCGCCCGGCACGTCGAGCACACACGCGTCGGCGGGCGGCTTCTCCGGACCGTCCATATCGAGCTCCGCCACCTGCGCCGGGGCCGTTTCGACGCTCCAGCGGCCGGCTTCACGCGCGCGCAGCACGAAGTCGTCACCCGCCTTCTCGACGCGCAGGGTCGCGGGTTTGCCGGCGGCCCGCGCGTAATCGCCGAGCAGCCCATCGCAGGCACTGCCGGCTCGCGCGGACAGCGAGACGCACAACATCAGACAGAAAACGGGAATGCGCACGGCGGGCCTCTCAGCGTTCGTATTGTTGTCGGAATGCCGGCGCGGGCGCGCGCGGCGGCGGCGACACGATCGGGCGCCGCCCGGCGCCAATATAGCGAACGCGACCGAGGTATGCCAGCCCGCGGCGCACAGCGGGAAGACGCCGGAACACGTGCGCGGCATCCTGCTTCGGCCGGGCACGGCCTGAACCCATCCGGACGAAGCGCCGACCGGTCGAGCTACCGGCCGAACAGCGTGCGCGCGCGTACTCAGCCCGCCGCGAGCGTGGCGGCCAGCGCGTCGAACTCCGGCGCCCATGCGGCGCGCCACGCAGCCTTCGTCACGTCATCGACCCACGCGCCGTCGATCCCGTTCAGCATGAACTGCTTCAGGTCGGCCACGGTGAAGCCGAAATGGCTGAGCATCAGTTCCCACGCTTCGCTCGGATTGACCTTGTGAAGCGTCGGGTCGTCGGTGTTCGGATGGATCTTCAGCCCGAGGCCCGGCATCTTGCGCATCGGATGCCGTTCCGCCCATTGCTCCGGCGGCAGCGTGCGCAGATAGTACGAATTCGTCGGCACGACGGTGAAGACGATCCCGCGCTCCGCATAGCGCGCACACAGGTCGGGGTTGTCGACGATCGTGTAGCCGTGATCGACGCGATCGACCTGCAGCAGATCGACGGCCGTCTCGACGTTGCGCCACGGCATCCCGAACTCGCCCGCGTGCGCGGTCGTGCGGAAACCGGCCGCGCGCGCATTGCGGTACGCCTTCCAGAACAGTTCCGGCGGCCGGTCGTTCTCGCGATAGTCGATGCCGATCCCCGCGACTTCGTCCGCGCGATTCGCCTTCATCCACTCGACGATTTCGACCGCCTCGTCGGGATCCTGCTCGCGGTCGATGCTCGGGATCAGGCGCGCGCCGATCCCGAAATCGCGCGCGGCATCGCGGATCGCCGTCACGATCGCGGCCTGCGCATCGGCATACGCGATGCCCGACACGCGCACCGTACCTGTCGGATTCCAGAAGAATTCCGCATGCCGGACATGGTGCGCGGCCGCATCTTCCAGATACTCGTAAGCGATCCGCCGCAAATCGTCGGGCTGCGTGAGCAGATACTTGTCGAGCGCCCGCAGCACGTGCAGCACGCCGACTGGCTTCTCGCCGCGTGCGTAGAACGCATCGATCTCCGCGCGCTCGATCGGCGCGCCGCTGCGCGCCGCGAGCGCGACGAACGTGTCGTGCCGCACCGCGCCGAGCAGGTGGCAATGCAGCTCGACCTTCGGCAGCGCGTGGAAGAAGGCCCGGTGGGCCGGCGTGATCTCGATGCCCGTGCGCGCGGGCGGGACGTTGCCTGGTGTTCCCTTCATGTCAGTCTCTTTTTTTCGGTAGTGCCTGTGCGTCGCGAAAGCCGTCCCTCAGTGCGGCTTCACGACGGTCCAGAAGTAATAGCCGAGCGGAATCGCGAGCACGACGAGCCCCCACGACACGTCGCGCCAGCGGCCGGCCAGCAGCTTGACGAGCACGTAGCACAGCAGCCCGCCCGCGATGCCGGTGCCGAAGCTGTTCGACATCAGCGTGAGCAGCACCATCGACATCACGGGCAGCGCATCGGTGAAATCGTCGAAATGCGTATGGCGGATCGTCGCGAACATCGACAGCCCGATCAGGATCAGCGCCGGCGCCGTCGCCTCCTTCGGGATCGCGAGCGCGACCGGCACGAACAGCAGCATCGCGGCGAACAGCACGGCCGCGGCCAACGACGACAGCCCGCTGCGGCCGCCGGCCTCGACGCCCGCGGCCGATTCGATCAGCGCCGTGAGCGCCGGGATGCCGAACACGGGCCCGAGCGTCGCGGCGAGCGAGTCGACGAGGAACGGCCGGTTGATGTTCGGCAGGTTGCCCTGCTCGTCGAGCAGGTTTGCCTTCGCGCCGACCGCGAGCGCGGTGCCGAGCGTCGAGAAGAATTCCGCCGCGAAAAACGCGAACAGGTACGGCGCGGCCGCAAGGCTCAACGCGCTGCCGATATCGAGCTTGAACGCGATCGGCGCGATGCTGTGCGGCAGCGACACGAACGACGCGGGCAGGTGCGTGACGCCCAGCGGCACGCCGGCCGCGGCCGCGGCGAGGATCGCGATCAGGATCGCACCGGGCACCTTGCGCGCCTGCAGCACGATCGCCACCGCGAGGCCGGTCAGCGCGACGAGCGCGCCCGGCCGCGAGAAGTCGCCGAGCGCGAACGCGTTGGTCTTCGCATTCGCGACGACCATCCCCGCGTTGCGCAGCCCGAGCATCGTGACGAACAACCCGATCGACGCGCCGAGCCCGAGCTTGATCTGCACCGGAATCAGCCGCACCACCACGCCGCGCGCGCCGAGTATCGTCAGCAGGAAGAACAGCACGCCCGACACGCATGCGATGCCGAGGCCCGTCTGCCAGCCGACATGTTCCGTCGTCGCGAGCGTCACGCCGATGATCACCGAGCCGCCGATGCCGGGGCCGACGAGGAACGGCAGGTTCGCGTAGAGCCCCATCAGCGTCGTGAACAACACGAACACGACGATGGTCGCCGTCGTCGCCGCGCCGCGCTCCATCCCGCCGGTAGCGAGCAGCGACGGAATCACGACGAGCAGGTACGCGGCCGCGAGGAACGACGTGACGCCGGCGATCGTCTCGGTGCGCACGCTCGTGCCGCGCGCGGCGAGCGCGAAGCGGCGTTCGAGCCAGTTGGCCGGCGCGCGCGCCGGGATCGTGTCAGTCGCTGACATGGTGGTTCTCCTGTGATTCCGAATATTGTCCTGTGTCGGTTCCCGCGGCGCGGTCTTATACTGCCGCGTACCGCATCCCGACCGTTATTGCCCGATGTCGTCCGACCGCTCGTCGCTGCTGCCCGCGCTCACGCTGCGGCAGGTCCAGCACTTCGTCGTGCTCGCCCACGCACGCAGCTTCACGCAGGCCGCGCAGGCGCTGTCGCTCACCCAGCCCGCGCTCACCGCGTCGATCCGCCAGATCGAATTCCTGCTCGGCGGGCGCCTGTTCGCGCGTACCGCGCATCGCCTTACGCTCACCACCGCGGGCGAAGCCGTGCTGCCGCTCGCCGAACGCCTGCTCAACCAGGCCCGCGGCACCTTCGACGACATGACGCGGCTCATCGGCGAACGCATTCAGACCGTGCGCATCGCGTTCATCCCGTCGGTCGCGGGCCGCCTGCTGCCCGCGCTCAACACGCTGCGCGGCACGCGTCCGACGCTGCGCTTCACGCTCACCGACCTGCCGAACAGCGCGCTCGTCGAAGCCGTGCGCGACGGCGTCGCGGATCTCGGCATCGGCGTGCGCGAGCCGGACAGCGACGACGGCACGCTGCGCTACCAGCAGCTGTTCGAGGACGAGATCGTGATCGTCGTGCGGCACGACGATCCGCTCGCCCGCGCGAAGAGCGTCACGTGGGCGAAGCTCGTCGATCGCGAGCTCGCGGTGTTCGTGCGCGGCAGCGTCAGCGAATCGCTGCATCGCACCGGCGGCGCCGGCAAGTTGCGCCTGAACGTCACGTACCGGATGGAATACACCGAACCGCTCTACGCACTCGCGCGCAACGGCCTCGCGACCGCCGTGCTGCCGAGCCTCTACACGATGCATCTGCACGATCCCGAACTCGTCGCGCTGCGCGTGGACAAACCGCGCGTCACGCGAGCGATCTCGCTGATCTCGCTCGCCGCCGACGATCGCGGCCCGCATGTGCGCGCGTGCCGCGAGTGGATTGCGAAGCACATCTGATCGCGTTCACCGCGCGGCGCCCTGCGCGCTGCGCTCAAGGCAGCTTCGCGATGCGCTCGACGAGCGTCGCGTAGAAGCGGTCCGCATCGACCTCGTTGATCCACGTTGCATTCGCCGCACGGCCGCTGCGCCCGTTCCAGTCGACGATCGTCTCGCCGAGCGTCCACTGGCCGGTCGTCTCGACCACCACGTTCACCTTGCGCCCGCCGAACAGCGTCGGATCGACGAGATAGCCGACGGCCGTCGGGTCGTACATCGGCGCCTCTTCGACGCCGCGCCGCTTCTTGTTGTATGCGAGCTCGGCATCCATGATGTCCGCGACGATCGCGCCGCAGCGGTTGCCGAGCGCGCGAAACGGCGCGACGCGCGCCGGCGTGATCGGCGCCTTCACCGCGACGTCGCGCGGCAGCACGACGATCGGCACGCCGCTGCCGAACACGACTTCGGCCGCCTGCGGATCGACGTAGATGTTGAACTCGGCGGCCGGCGTGATGTTGCCGCGCTCGAAAAACGCGCCGCCCATCAGCACGATTTCGCGCAGCGCGCCGCGAATCTGCGGCGCCTCGACCAGCGCGGTCGCGAGGTTGGTCAGCGGGCCGAGCGCGCACAGCGTCACGCTGTTCGGCGCCGCGCGGCTCAGCGTATCGACGAGGTACGACACGGCGTGGCCGGCAGCAAGCGGCGCGCGCGGCTCGTGCAGTTCGACGCCTTCGAGCCCCGTCCTGCCGTGCACGTTCGCGGCCGTCACGAGATCGCGCACGAGCGGGCGCGGGCAGCCCGCATAGACCGGCAGCGTCTTCGTGCGGCCGGCCCAGTCACGGACGATCCGCGCGTTGCGTTCGGTCAGGTCGAGCGGCACGTTACCCGCGACGGCCGTCAGCGCTCGCACGTCGAGCCGGTCCTGCGCGCCCAGCGCGAGCAGGATCGCGATGGCGTCGTCCTGCCCCGGGTCGGTATCGATGATCACCGTACGGCGCGCAGCGTCGCCGCCGGCCGCGAACGCGCCCGCCTCGGGCAGCAGCGCGGTGCCGGCCAGCGCGGCGGACAGTTTCAGGAAGGTGCGGCGGGATGCGATCGGATGAGTCATGGTCGGGCTCTCGAGAAAACGCCGGGCCGCCCCACGTTTTCCTGCCTCCGGGGGGCCAGGCGCGAGGCGGCAGGATTGGGGGCGCTCAAAATACGTGCCGGACGCCGAGCGTCGCCATCATCTGGCGCGTGCCGGTCGAGCGCGCGTACGCGAAGATCTGCGCGTGGTCCGCGTCGCCGGCCGCCTGCTGCGCGATCACCGTCAGCGCGACGTCGGTGCGTTTCGACAGGAAGTAGTCGGCCTGCAGGTTCACCTGATGCCATTTCGGACGCTTGTCGATCACGTCGTACTTGCCGTTCGTGAACGCGTACGCGGCGCCGAGGAAGAGCTGCGGCGTCATCGTGTAGACGACGTTCACCCCCAGGTTCTGCAGGTGCAGATGCGAATTGTCGAGGTAATCGTAGCGCACGTCGGTGAACATCGCGGCGAACTGCGCGCGGCCGATCGTGTAGAAACCGCCCGTGCCCGCGATCCGCTGCCGGCTGGCATACGCGGCCGGCGACATCGCGCTCTTGCTGAAGATCAGCAGCGGCGACGCATAGTCGTTCGCGATCGCGCCGTCCTGGTTCGTCGCGCTGTACGGATGGTTGTACTGCGCATAGACGGCGCTCCAGCGCAGCGCGCCCTGCTCGTAGCCGAGCCCGAAGCTGTACGCGCTGTTGTTCGCGAAGCCGGTCGCGTTGCTGAAGCCGTACAGCGCGGTGAATTTCAGGCCGTAGTAGACGGGACTCACGTACTTCACCGAGTTCTGCACGCGGATGTCGTTGTAGCCGTTGTCGTTGTCGCCGATGTTCACGCCGTTGCTCGCGATGATCACCGGCCCGATGTAGTCGTGGATCGCATCGTACTGGCGGCCGAACGTCAGCGAACCGTAGGTGCGGTCGGCGAGGCCGACATAGGCCATGCGCCCGAACTCGCGGCCGTTCTGCGCGGCCGTGCCCGTCATCACGTTGAAGCCGTTCTCGAGCTGGAAGACCGCGGACAGCCCCTGCCCCAGATCCTCCTTGCCCTTCAGCCCCCAGCGCGGGTTCTGGTTCGTGCCGGACAGCGCCTGCCAGGCGTTCTTGCCGCCCTGGTTGGTCGCGAACCCGACGCCGGCCGAGATGAGACCGTACAGCGTGATGCTGCTTTGCGCACCGGCATGGGTCGCGAAGGCGCCGAGCATCGCGAGCGGAGCGAGCTTGTAGAGAGTTTTCATGCGGGTCGTGTGGTCGGTGGTGGGCCAGGCGCGGCGGGATTCCGCGAAACTGGACTCGACTATACGAACCCGGATCGGATAATAAAAGTTTGCTTTTCTTATGTATCAATAAAACGGATTTATTCTCATCCCCGCATTCCCTCTGCGTTCGGCGGCCGACGATCAGTCCGCCGTGTCGCCGCCCTTCGGCACCTTCGACCATGCGTTGCGCCCCGGCATCGGCGCCCAGGCCGGGCGCGCCTTGCGCGCGCTGTCGATCACGACCAGATAACGACCCGCGATCGGCGTGATGTCGCGATCGCGCGGCAGCACCCACAGCGACTTGCCGGCTTCGACACGCGCCTGGTAATCGTCGTCGAGCAGGCCGTGGTGGTCGAAAAACGCGTTCAGCGACGCGGGAATCCGCACGCAGCCCTTCGAATGCCGGATGCCGAGCAGCGCTTCGAGGCGGTCGGGATCGGTCGCATGCATCTGGAAGCGCATCGGTGACACGCCGCCCTTGCCCCAGCCGCGTTCTCCGTCCACCCAGCCGAAGTCGTAGATGCGCATGTCGCGGCGGCCATAACCGCGAATGCCGTTCTCGTTCGTCGTGCCTTCGGCGCGGAAATCCATGTTGTCGGGCGAGTGATGGAACACGCCGAGCGGCGTCAGGAAATGGTCGTACTTGCCCGGCAGCCCCGTGCCGACCGGCGAGGCGCCGATCATCAGCCACGCATTGGCCGGCGTGGCGCGGAAGTAGATGAACAGCGCCTGCACGTTCGGTGCGCGGTCGACCATCGCGACGTATTCGCCGGCGAGGTCGCCGAGGTCCGCTTCGGCGAGCGCCTTCTGGAGCCGCTCGCCGTAGGCGCGCTGTTCGCTCGCGGGCACGTTCAATCGGCGGGTGACTTCCTGCGTGAAGCGCTTGCGCATGTCGACGGCGCGCGCCGTCGCGTTCTTCGCTTCCTCGGCCGATAGGGGCGGATGCCGCCGCGGCGGGGTCGGCGCGGGGGCTTCGGCCTCGCTGGCGGTGGTGGCGGATGCGGCCGATGCGGGTTCGGCTGTAGAAGCTGCGGAAGAAGCGCCGGAAGCGGCCGATGCCGCGCTGGCCGGCGCTGCATGATGCACGTGCGATGCCGCGGGGGCGGACGGTGCGGGCGATGTACCTGGCAACGCATGCGCGGACGAGCCCGGGTGCGCATGAGAAGCCGTCGACGCGGGCGATGCCACTGATGAGGATGACGGAGCAACGGACGACGAAGCGTCGGATGCGGCGAAGGCAGGCAACCCGGCAAGAACGGAAACGGGCAGCACGACAGCGAGCGACGCATACGCGGCGACTGTGCGGGTACGACGGCGCGACTTCGAAATTCGCCGCGACAAGCTGGAAAGCATCATACGTTCGAAGCCATCGGCCGATCCGGCCGCCGCGTGGTGCTGTTGCGAGCGGCGCATCTTCCGCGCAAGCCATCGACACGTCTGGCGCATCATGCGCGCCCGGCGCCGACGCCTCTTCGCGGCGGAGCCGTTCGCTGATGCAACGCGTGCGGTCCGATGGCGGCTAATGAGTCGTCAGGCCCTTCATTTTACGCGCCGACGGAAGAATCGGCAGCGACGGAAGTCGTGGTTTGGCGGTGGATTTGCGCTTCGTCACGCTTTGTTTCAACTCGTTGCCGTTTGCGGCTTCGTTGCGTGTCACGCTTGTGGATTCGGCGGTTCGGCGCGTTCGATATGAAACGACTCCCCGTCAAATCAATTTGCATGCCAAATCATCCCGGCGACGCGTTGTTCCCATTGAAACCATTTCGCACGCATGTCGCACAAACGACGCGACACGCGTGCGTACCTGCCGACTACTTCGAAATGGTTTCGAGCGCGATGCCCTTCGTGCGCGGGCCCATGAACCCGATCGCGATCATCACGATCACCATCGCGCCCGCGATGAACGCGAACACGCCGAACGTGCCGAAGCCTTTCAGCACGGCCGCGATCACGAACGACGAGAAGATCGCCGAGAAGCGGCTCCACGAATAGACGAAGCCGACTGCCCGTGCGCGGATCGACGTCGGGAACAGCTCGGCCTGGTATGCGTGGAAGCTGTACGACATGATGTTGCTCGCGAGCGTGAGGCCAATGCCGAGCACGATCAGGAACGCGCCCACCGTCGTCTGGCTGAACAGCAGCCCGCAGACGACGATCGCCGCCGCCATCGCGACGATCACCGACTTGCGCTCGAAGCGGTCGGCGATCACGAGGCCGATCAGCGGGCCGATCGGCGCCGCGAGCGCGATCACGCTCGAATACATCAGGCTCGACGTGATCGTGATGCCTTGCTTGATCAGCAGCGTCGGCACCCAGTTCGCGAAGCCGTAGAAGCCGACCGTCTGGAACACGTTGAAGATCGTCATCATGATCGTGCGGCTGCGATACGGCTGCACCCACATATCGCGGAAGCTGCCGCGCGGCGGCACGGGTTCGGCCGGCGCGGGCGGCGGCAGCGGCCGCCCGTATTCGGCTTCGACCTTCGCCTCGAGCGCGCGCATGATGCGGTCGGCTTCGTCGACGCGCCCCTGCTGCGCGAGCCAGCGCGGGCTTTCCGGCAACTCTCGGCGAATCCACCACACGAACAGCGCGCCGTGCGCGCCGATCAGCACGACCCAGCGCCAGCCGTCGAGGCCGAGCGGCGCATGCGGCACGAGCAGGTACGCGAGGAACGCGACCACCGGCACCGCGACGAAGCCGACCGCCTGCTCGCACGCGAACGCGCGGCCGCGGATCTGCTTCGGCACGAGTTCGGAGATGTACGTGCCGATCGTCACCATCTCGACGCCGAGGCCGAGACCGACGACGAAGCGCCAGAAGTTCAGCCCGGCCGCGGTGTCCTGGAACGCCATCACGACGTTGGCGGCCGTGTACCACAGCAACGACCACGTGAAGATCGCGCGGCGGCCGAAGCGGTCGGCGAGGAAGCCGCATGCGATCGTGCCGATGAACAACCCGGAGAACAGCGCGGCGATGAAGCTCGCGACGCCCGTGGTGCCGAACAGGCCGTGCGTCGTCGCCGACAGGATGCCGCTTTTCACGAGCCCGGGCGCGACGTAGCCGCTGTACAGCAGGTCGTAGAGTTCGAAGAAGAAGCCGAGGCTCAGCAGCACGACGAGCTTCCAGACGCTGCGGGTCGGCGGCAGGCGGTCGAGGCGCGCCGAGATGGAGCCGGGGTCGATCGCCGCGGGGCGGGCGGCGCCTGCTGCCGTGAGCGGGTCGGGCTGGGTGGATGCCATGGTGGCGAGTCTCCGGATTCTTGATTGTCGTTGGCGCCAGCAGAGGGGAACTGGCGAGCGGCTTCGCGCATTTTAGCGAGGCGGGGGGCTGAGCACATCAATCAATTGACGCACGGGCGCATCGGCCGCATTGGAACAGATGTAGCGAGCCGGTTCGTTATAGCTGGCTGACCGGGCACAACGTCGAACAAGATTCCCTATCGTCCAATCGACGTTGCCAGAAGCGGCCGCGCCGTGAGGCGCATGGGCGCCAGTACGGGCGGAAATGGAATCACGCCGATCAGGTTGATCGCGAGTCCGAGATAGTCGAGCAGTTCGCCGCCTCGCTTGCGGATGATCGAGACGATGTCGGTGAGCGCATCGGCCAGCGCCATCAGGTTGTTGAGCACCGGAATCATGCTCGCGACCGTTTTCAATCGATCGACGTCCACGTAGCCATGCGTCACGCTGATCAGCCACGCGTTGAAACCTTCACCGGATGCGACGACGTCGTCCGGATGAACATCGGTCAGCCATGCTCTCAGGATTTCTTTTCGTTGTTCGTTTTTCGCCGCGCGGCAGGCGGCCCACCCTTCTCATGTCCCGGACGCCTGCCCGCGACCCGCGGCATTTTACCGACGATGAAGCGACAGGTAAATGAAAGCTCAGCATCGGCAGCGTATGCCGCCATGACTCGCGCCCCAATTAGCACGAACCGCCGTCGGGCCAACTTCATGTAAATTTCGTAACCATCTGTCCGGCCGCCTGCCGCGGCTGAACGGCAACATCGCGCGGTTTCGGACGCGATTCGGTCGGCACACCCTTAACAAGACAGGGGCGAGCAGGATTTCCCGCGGTCGGCCCCTCCTGCCCGGCGCCGAAACGTCGCCCATGCGGATTCGGAAATCGATGGCCCGCGCCCCGGTAACATGCAGTCGGGCCAACCACCGGCTTCCGGCTGCTTTTCGGCATCCGGCATTGTCGGCAAATCGTAAGAATCCATGTTCATACAACGACTATCCACGTACGCCTGCCGAATCGCGCTGATCGCGCTGCTGCAGTTCGCGGCGATCGCAACCGCGTCGGCGTTTCCGGCGGCCGCTTCGGCCCCGGGCGCAAGCGGCGTCGGCGCCCCCGTCCCGGCCATCTCGCTGAACGACGCCATCGCGCAGCTCAAGCAGATGCAGGTCGAACTGGACCGCATCAAGCAGCAGACCTCGACGACATCCAACAGCAAGGAACTGGACGCGCTCGACGACTCGGCCCAGGAACTGAGCACCGACATCGCGAAACTGCAAAGCGATCTCACGCCGCAACGCGCGCAGATCCAGGCGCAACTCGACGTGCTCGGGCCGCCGCCCGCCGAAGGCGCCGCGCCGGAAACGGCAGCCGTCGCGAAACAACGGGCCACGCTCGACGCACGCAAGACGCAGATCGATGCGGCGCTGAAGCAGGCGGCCGACCAGAAAGCCAGCCTCACGAACCTGACCGAGCAGTTCGCGAAACTGCATCGCAGCCTGCTGAAGAACCAGCTCGCGTTCCGTTCGGGCAGCATCTTCAGCGCGCAGTTCTGGCTGCCGCTGTTCGACCTTTCGCCGGACGATCGCCAGCGGCTCCAGGATTTCGACGACGAGCTTCTCGACATGCTGCATTCGTCATGGGTACCCGGGCAGCGGGCGCTCACGACGGTGCTGCTGATCGCCTCGTTCGCGGCGTGGCTCGGCGGCCGCCGGCTCATCGAGCGCGGGCTCGCGTGGATCGCGCTGAACCGTCTGCCGCCCACGCGCCTGCGCCGCAGCGCGCTGGCGCTGTCGACCGTGCTGTCGACGTTCCTGGCCACGGCCATCGCCGTTCAGATCCTCTACCTCGCCGTCGCGCGCCGCTACGAGCTCACGCCGTCGCTGACCGATCTGTGGGACCAGTTCGCGAAGCTCGCCGCAACCTGCGCGCTGATCGCCGGACTCGGCCGCGCCCTGCTCTGTACGAAGCATCCGTCGTGGCGACTGCCCGCGCTCGCCGATCCCGTCGCGCTCGCGATGAAGCCGTTCCCCAGCATCCTGGCCGCGCTGCTGCTGGTGTCCGGCACACTCGAATCGATCAACCGGATCGTCGACACGAGCCTGTCGGTCACGCTGTTCGGCCGCGGCATCGTCTCGCTCGTCGTGGCGCTGACGGTCGGCGCGTCGCTGTTGCGCGCGAACCGCGCACGCAGCGCGCTCGCGGCGGCCGGCGAAGCGCCCGAGCAGCGCTCGACGCTCGCGGGGCTGATCCATGCGGGCGTCACGCTGGCGATCGTCGTATCGTTGATCGCACTCCTGATCGGCTACATCACGGTCGCGCGCTTCATCACGTACGAACTCGTGTGGTTCGAGATCGTGCTGTGCGCGACCTACATCCTGATCCAGCTGACGCGCGACGCGAGCGAAAGCCTGTTCTCGTCGGGCCTGTCGACGGGCCAGCAGATCAAGCACCTGTTCGCGCTCGAGGACCGCCACCTCGATCAGGCGCGCACGGTCCTGTCCGGCTTCGGCACGAGCCTGCTGATGCTGATCGCGGCCATCGCGCTGGTGACGGGCGGCTTCGGCACGACGCCGGGCGACCTGCTCGACAGCGCGGTCGCGATGATCGGCAGCCAGCGGCTGCAGAGCCTGAACATCATGCCCGACCGGATCCTGAACGCCGTGATCGGGTTCGCGATCGGCTTCTACCTGCTGCGCTCGCTGCGCCGCTGGCTCGACAGCGAGTTCATGCCCGCGCTCGGCATGGATACGGGCATGCGCGTGTCGCTGATCACGCTGTTCACCAACGTCGGCTACGTGCTGCTCGTGCTGATGACGCTCGGGCTGCTCGGCGTGCGGTGGAGCAACCTCGCGTGGATCGTCAGCGCGTTGTCGGTGGGGATCGGCTTCGGCCTGCAGGAGATCGTGAAGAACTTCGTGTCGGGGCTGATCCTGCTGACCGAGCGCCCCGTCAAGGTGGGCGACATGGTCAGCATCGCGGGCGTCGAAGGCGACATCCGCCGCATCAACGTGCGCGCGACCGAGATCCAGCTCAGCGACCGCTCGACCGTGATCGTGCCGAACTCGCAACTGATCTCGCAGAACGTGCGCAACGTGACGATGGGCAACAGCACGCAGGGCGTCGCAACGCTGGTGCTGACGTTCCCGCTGAACACCGATCCCGAGCAGGTGCGCGACCTGCTGCTCGACGCGTATCGCGAGCATCAGGCGATTCTCGAGAAGCCGGCGCCGTCGGTGACGTTCAGCCAGCTCACGCCGGACGGGATCACGCTGAGCGTGACGGGCTACGTGTCGAGCCCGCGGATCGCGAGTTCGACGAAGAGCGATCTGCTGTTCGAGATCCTGAAGCAGCTGCGCGCGGCGGGGATCACGCTGTCGAGCCCGCAGATGCTGGTCGTGCAGAACATGCCGGCGGCGGAGCAGTGAGCACGGCCTGAGCGGGCTTGTCATCGACGATGGCACCGCCTGCGCCGAAACACGAAGGGCCGGTTACCGCATCCGCGGCAACCGGCCCTTCTCACTCATACATGGTGCCCCATTCGGGCAACCGACATCAAACGTCGAACTTCACGCCCTGCGCCAGCGGCAATTGCCGGCTGTAATTGATCGTATTCGTCGCGCGGCGCATATAAGCCTTCCATGCATCCGAACCCGACTCGCGCCCGCCGCCCGTTTCCTTCTCGCCGCCGAACGCGCCGCCGATTTCCGCGCCGCTCGTGCCGATGTTCACGTTGACGATCCCGCAATCGCTGCCCGCCGCCGACATGAACTGCTCGGCCTCGCGCATGTCGTTCGTGAAGATCGCCGACGACAGCCCTTGCGGCACCGCGTTGTGCAGTTCGATCGCATCGTCGAAGTTGTCGTAGATCATCACGTACAGGATCGGCGCGAACGTTTCGCGCTCGACCACCGCCGACTGCTTCGGCATCCGCACGATTGCCGGACGCACGTAGTACGCATCCGCATGACCGACGTCGACGCGCTCGCCGCCCTTCACTTCGCCGCCCTGCTCGCGTGCATCGGCCAGCGCCTTCTGCATCGCGTCGAACGACGCACGATCGACCAGCGGGCCGACCAGCGTGCCTTCTTCCAGCGGGTTGCCGACCTTCACCGACGTGTAGGCCTTCTCGATGCGCGGCAGCAGTTGCTCGACCAGGCTGCGATGCACGATCAGGCGGCGCAGCGTCGTGCAGCGCTGGCCGGCCGTGCCGACCGCCGCGAACGTGACCGCGCGCACGACGAGATCGAGATCCGCGCTCGGCGCGACGATCATCCCGTTGTTGCCGCCGAGTTCGAGGATGCCGCGCGCGAGACGCTGGCTCAGCACCTTCGCGACTTCCTGGCCCATCCGCACGCTGCCCGTCGCGCTGACGACCGGCACCTTCTTCGACGCCGTCAGCACCTCGCCGACATCGCGCATGCCGAGCACCAGCTGGCTCAGTTCCGCCGGCGCAACGCCCGGATGAGTCTTCTCGAACTCGCGGATCGCCTTCTGGAGCAGCACGTGGCACGCGATCGCGGTGAGCGGCGTCTTTTCCGACGGCTTCCACACGACCGAATCGCCGCACACGAACGCGAGCGCCGCATTCCATGCCCACACGGCAACCGGGAAGTTGAACGCCGAGATCACGCCGCACACGCCGATCGGGTGCCACGTTTCCATCATCCGGTGGCCCGGGCGCTCGGATGCGATCGTCAGGCCGTAGAGCTGGCGCGACAGACCGACCGCGAAATCGCAGATGTCGATCATTTCCTGCACTTCGCCGAGGCCTTCCGACGTGATCTTGCCGGCCTCGAGCGTGACGAGACGGCCCAGTTCGGCCTTGTGCTCGCGCAGGACATTGCCGAACACGCGCACGAGTTCGCCGCGCACCGGCGCCGGCACCGTGCGCCACTTGAGGAATGCGTCGTGCGCGGCATCGATCTTGCGTTCCGCGTCGGCCGGCGTGTCGACAGCCAGCGTCGCGAGCGTCGCGCCGTCGAGCGGCGAGCGCGCGGTCAGCGCATTGCCTTTCCACTGGGCGAGATCGATATCGAGCGCGGCAAGAATGTCGTTGAATTGCATCACTTCCTCTTCAGGGACAGATTGATCGGTGCGGCGGCAGCGCCGCCCGCGTGATTCGATTGGAGCGCGTTCGCGCGCCCTGTGCAAGCGGATGCGCCGCGTGGCCGGCCCGGTGCGCCGCATACGGCGCATCGCGCCGCGCCGCCGCCGGAAGCCCGGCCGGACGGCGCGCCCCAGCCTCGCGAGGCACGATCCATGAAACACATTGTCGGTGGCCACAAGTCGGGCCGCTATTGATATTAACTCACGACTTCATTCCCAAAACGCAACACCCTGGCAGGAAGAACGCGTGCGCTCCCGTCCCGATACGAGACTTTTCCAAGGCTCGTGACCGGGCCACGGGACGCGTCCCGACGTGGCGCGAGTTGATGACAAAGCTGCATCACCCTGTTCGGAAATATCGTTTGCCGCCCGTACATCGGGCACCCACAATCGGGGCGGCGTCGAGGTGCCATGCACCCGGCGCGCCGCCGGCCGCCATGACAAGCGGCCGGACGCCCGACGAAGGCGACACGCCCCGCGGCCCGGCTCATCGGGCCCCCGGCGGCCCGTTTCGCACCGCATCACCGCTGCCCCGGCCCGCGTCCGGCAACGCGTCGCGCTTCGTCACCGAAAAAACAATCCCGGAGACAGCGCCCAGCGCCCGCCATGCATTCAGACGCCCGCCCCGATTCGCCCCGTCCGTCCGGCTCGCCGCCCGCGAAGCCGTCCCTTCACCGTGCGCTGCAGGCCCGTCATCTGCGGATGATCGCGATCGGCGGCTCGATCGGCACGGGCCTGTTCGTCGCATCCGGCGCGTCGATCTCGCAGGCCGGCCCCGGCGGCGCGATGATCGCGTACATGGTGATCGGCCTGATGGTCTATTTCCTGATGACGAGCCTCGGCGAAATGGCCGCGTTCATGCCGGTGTCGGGCTCGTTCGCGACCTACGGCGCGAAATTCGTCGACGAAGGCTTCGGCTTCGCGCTTGGCTGGAACTACTGGTACAGCTGGGCCGTGACACTGGCGGTGGAACTCGTCGCCGCGCAGCTCGTGATGCACTACTGGTTCCCGCATGTACCGGGCGTCTGGTGGAGCGCGCTGTTCCTCACGCTGATCTTCGCGCTCAACGCGTTGTCGGTGCGCGGTTTCGGCGAAGCCGAATACTGGTTCGCGCTGATCAAGGTGCTGACGGTGCTCGCGTTCGTCGGCGTCGGCCTGCTGATGATCTTCGGGATCATGCAGGGCGGCCCGAGCGCCGGCTGGAGCAACTTCACGATCGGCGACGCGCCGTTCGCCGGCGGCTGGGCAACGATGCTCGGCGTCGCGATGATCGCGGGCTTCTCGTTCCAGGGCACCGAAATGATCGGCGTCGCGGCCGGCGAATCGGAGAACCCGCGCACGACGATCCCGCGCGCGGTGAGCCAGATCTTCTGGCGCATCCTGCTGTTCTACGTGCTCGCGATCTTCGTGATCGGCGTGCTGATTCCCTACACCGACCCGAGCCTGCTGAAGAGCGACGTGACCGACATCGGCGTGAGCCCGTTTACGCTCGTATTCCGCCACGCGGGCCTCGCGTTCGCGGCCGGCGTGATGAACGCGGTGATCCTGACGGCCGTGCTGTCGGCCGGCAACTCGGGCATGTACGCGTCGACGCGGATGCTCTACACCCTCGCGGTCGAAGGCCGTGCGCCGAAGATCTTCGCGAAGCTGTCGCGGGGCGGCGTGCCGCGCAATGCACTGTATGCGACGACGGCCGTCGGCGCGCTGTGCTTTCTCACGTCGCTGTACGGCGACAAGACCGTGTATCTGTGGCTGCTGAACACGTCGGGCATGGCCGGCTTCATCACGTGGCTCGGCATCGCGGTCAGCCACTACCGGTTCCGCAAGGGTTTCCTGAAGCAGGGCTACCGGCTCGATCAGCTGCCGTACCGGTCGAAGTGGTTCCCGTTCGGCCCGCTGTTCGCGTTCGCGCTGTGCGCGGTCGTCGCGCTCGGCCAGGACTACCAGGCGTTCCTCTCCGACAAGATCGACTGGGCCGGCGTCGCCGCGACCTACATCGGCCTGCCGTTCTTCGTCGCGATCTGGCTCGGCTACGCGCTGGTGCGCAAGTGCCGCCTCGTACGCTACGAAGACATGGAGATCGCGCCGTGGATCGAACGCAACGCCACGCCGGAAGCGGCCCCGCAGGCCGACATCGGCTACGCGGGCTACGTCGCGCGCCCGGCCAACCCGACGCCGGGCGCCTGAAACCTGAAACCTGAAACCTGAAGCCTGACGTCACGCATTGCGCCGGCTGCCGCCCGAACGCGGCGGCCGGCGCCCTGACAAGCGCCATTCGACGCGGCGCACGCGTTCAGGCAAGATCGACGCGCGCCGTCCGTTTTCCCGTCGTCACGAATCAACGAAATCGCATGCAGAACTTCTACGAAGCCACCGTTACCCGCCAGCCCTACCCGCAACTGACCGGCACGATCGACACGCAGGTCTGCATCGTCGGCGGCGGCCTCGCCGGCTTGTGCACGGCGCTCGGCCTCGTCGAGCGCGGCGTGCGCGACGTCGTCGTGCTCGACGGCGAACGGGTCGGCTTCGGTGCGTCGGGCCGCAACGGCGGCTTCGTGTTCGGCGGCTACAGCCTCGACAATGCCGACCTGCTGCGCACGCTCGGCCGCGACGAAGGGCGCCGGCTGTACCGGCTCACCGTCGATGCGGTCGACCTGATCCGCGCGCGGATCGCCCGCTACGGGATCGACTGCGACATCGTCGACCAGGGCGTGATGCTCGCGAACTGGTTCGACGATCCGTCGCGGCTCGACGGCGTGCGCACGCTGATGAAGCAGGAACTCGGCGTCGACTGGGCACCCGTCCCGACCGGCGCGCTGCGCGAGCGGTTGAAGACGCAGCGCTATTACGGCGGCCTGTTCGAGCCGAACGCCTTCCACTTCCATCCGCTCAAGTACGTGCTCGGCGTCGCGGCGGCCGCCTCGCGCGGCGGTGCCCGCGTGTACGAACGCTCGGCCGCGCTCGGCATCGCGCGCGAAGGCGCCGGGTACGTCGTGCGCACGGCGCAGGGCGCGGTGCGCGCGAAAGACGTCGTGTTCGCCGGCGGCGGTTACGCGCGCGGCGTGTCGCCGCGCATCGAGCGCGCGGTGCTGCCGATCGCGACCTACGTGATCGCGACCGAGCCGCTCGGCACGCGGCTGCCCGACGCGATCGACGCGCCGTACGCGATCTACGACACGCGTTTCGCGTTCGACTACTACCGGCCGCTGAAGGACACGCGCATCCTGTGGGGCGGCCGGATCTCGGTGCTCGACCGCGGCCCCGATGCGATCGCGCGCCTGCTGCGGCGCGACCTGCTGCGCGTGTATCCGCAACTGGAAGGCGTGAAGGTCGACTACGCGTGGGGCGGGCTGATGAGTTACGCCCGGCACAAGATGCCGCAGATCGGCCGCGACGCGGACGGCGTATGGCACGCGATCGCGTTTGGCGGCCACGGCATGGCGCCGACCACGGTGGCCGGCGAAACGCTCGCCGCCGCGCTGGCCGAAGGCCGGCCGGTGCCGGACGGCTTCGCCGCGTTCGGGCTCACGCGTACGTTCGGGCTGGCCGGCCTCGCCGCCGCGCAACTCACGTACACCGCCTACCAGGCCCGCGACGCGCTCGCATCCTGCCGCCGCCGAGCGGGCGCGGCGGCCGAAACGGCCCCGCCGGACGGCCTGGCCGATTAGAGCGGAAGGTCGGCCGGGCGGGCATTTCCCACATGCTAGAATGCCTTTTCCTAGCCGCCGCGAACCCAAAACAAAGTCACATGAAAGCAGGAAGCAAGGCCGCCACGTCCGACACCCGAGCGCTTGCGTCCGAAGCGCGGCGCAAATACGATCCCGAGCAAACCAAGCGCAACATTCTCGACGTCGCCACGCAGGAATTCTCCGCGATGGGCCTCGCCGGTGCGCGCGTCGACGCGATCGCCGAGCGCACGAACACGACGAAGCGCATGCTCTATTACTACTTCGAAAGCAAGGAAGGCCTGTACGAGGCCGTGCTGGAGAAGGTGTACGGCGACATCCGCGCGCTCGAGCAGGAACTGCACGTCGGCGACATGGAGCCGCGCGAAGGCATGCGCCGCCTCGTCGAATTCACGTTCGACTATCACGACAAGCATCGCGACTTCGTCCGCCTCGTGTCGATCGAGAACATCCACGGCGCGAAGTATCTCGAACAGCTGAAGTCGTTCAAGAACCGCAACGTCAGCATCATCAAGACGCTCGAGGAACTGGTCGAGCGCGGTGCGGCCAGCGGCGCGTTCCGCAAGGACATCGATGCATTCGACCTGCACCTGCTGATCAGCTCGTTCTGCTTCCACCGCGTGTCGAACCGCTACACGTTCGGCGCCGCGTTCGGCCGCGATCCGTCGGCGCCGCGCCTGCGCACGCGGCATCGCGACACGATCGCCGACGCCGTGCTGCGCTACGTCGCTGCGTAAGCGGCGGCGGCCGGCCGGGCCACGCACCTGCCGTGCCCTTCGCACTTCGGTGCGTCAGTTGGTCGGCGCGGTCGACGCCAGTGCGATCCGCGCCTTTTCTTCCGGGCTTCCCTGCACGTAATACTTCTTCGCCCAGCGCGAATCGGGCGCGAGCGCGAGCCGCGCATGCGCGCCCGTCCCCGCGTCCGGGCCGTGCCGCTGCGCATCGATCGCCAGCGCCCGTGCGCGATAGTGCTCGTAAAGCCGCAGGAATTCCGCGAGATAGATCGCCGCGACCCGCGTGTCGCGGATCTCGAGCAGGTTCTCGTCGTTGTACTGCTCGGAATTGCGGCTCATGTTCGCCGAGCCCGTGTACACGACCGGATTCGCGCCTTCCGCATCGATCACGATGAACTTGTGATGAATCACGACGGGCGGAAAGGCCGGCGCCGGCTCGCCCGGAAAGAGCCGCAGTTCCGGCGTGAAGCCTGGCGGCACGGTGGCCGGCGAGAAATACGCGGCATCGATCACGTCGCGGTTGTCGCGACTGCGATGGTACAACTCGAGGTTCGCGAGCGTGGCCGCATCGAGCGTCTGGCCTGCCTGCCGCGCGGTATCGGCCTTCGTCGCGCTGCCGACGCTGATCCGGTTCACCAGCCCGAACATCATCAGCCCGCGGTCGCCGGCCGCGAAACAGGCATCGCGCAGCGCCGCGTCGGTCGGCATGAACAGGCAGAACGACACCGAATGCTTCGCGGCCGCGATCGCGGCGACGATCGTGTCGATCTCCGTACGCTGCCCCGCCGGCTCCGGCGAAAACGCGACGCGCACCTGCGCGCTGCCGATCGTCATCGGCGCCGACCAGCCCGATGTCAGCTGCGCCGTCTCGGCAATCGAAGGATTGCTCGCGAGCGCATGCGCGCGGTCGTTGTACAGCGCGGCGAGCACGGACGAGTCGAATGCGTGCAGCACGTTGGCCTGCTCGGTCAGCCCCTCGGTCGTGAAGTTCGCGGAACCGGTCAGCACGCGCGCGGGCGCGGGGTTCGACGGCGCGTCGGTCACGATGAACTTGTCGTGCATGATGTGCGTCCTGTCGCGCGGCGCGAGCGTCGCGAGGCCCTGCAGCGCGTCGACGGCCGGCTGGTTCGGCGACGGCAGCGGCGGCTTGCCCTTGCGCGCCGTCGTGTGCGCGTCGTAGACGATCGCGAGCGACGCTTCGCCGTGCTTGCGGCCGAACGCTTCGAATGCGGGCAGCGCCCACAGCGTGTCGGTCAGGTGATAGACGGCCGACGCCGCGCGCGACGCCGGGTCGAGCATCTCCGCGAACACCTGCTCCATGTCGTTCGCGAGCCACGTGCGCAACTTCAGCGCCTGTGCGTCGCTCGGCGCCTCGTTCGGCGCGAGACCCAGCGCCGCGACCTGCCTGGCAAACGCCTGCGAGCTGACCACCGCGCGGTTGAACCACGTGCCGATGCCGTCCTCGATGTGCGCGGGCAGCACGACGTCGCATACGCCGGCCTCCGCGTCGAGCACCTGCAGGTTCGCCGGCGTGCCGACGACCGGATAGACGTCGTAGCGGAACGATGCGTCGCGGTCCTGAGGATCGATGCGCGCATCCCACCACATGAATTTCTGGATCGGCGCCTGGTCGGTCGGCGCATCGCCCTGCGTGTCGGCGGCCGGGCCGTCGAACGTCAGGCGGTTCGGCAACCAGCTGTCCGGCGCACGCGTCTTGCCGTCGGCCGACCAGAAGCCCGGCGTGCGCCGGATCGCGAAGCCGAGGAAATCGGGCCGCGCCGCCGCATCGGGCCAGTCGAAGGCTAGCAGGACCAGGGTGGGGGAAAGATAGCTGCGCACGCTGACGGTCATTCATTGCTCCCTTGCCTGACGGCCGGTCGAGGTGAATGGGTCAGTGTCGGCGGCGGTTCTTCCCGTGGAATGACGCTTCGATGAACCTTGTATGTCGGACGCGCGTCAGTCGCACACGAGCAGTTCGATTCCGCGCGCGGTCAGCGCACGGCGCACGGCCTTGTCGGGCGCGCGCTCGGTCACGAGATAGCGGGCGGCGGCCGTGCCGTTGATGCGCACCGGCGTCACGCGGCCGAATTTCGAATGGTCGGCGACGATGATCGCCGTGCCGGCCGCCGCGATCATCCGGCTGCGCACCTCGGCCGCGAGCCGCGAGTAGTCGGTACATTCGCCGTCGGGCGTGATGCCGCCGGCGCCGACGAACGCGAAATCGACGTGGTATTGCGCGAGCTGGTGGATCGTGTCGAGCCCGAAGGTCGCATCCTCGTCGTCGGACAGCTCGCCGCCGAGCAGCGTCACGCGGTTGCCGTTGCGCCGCGCGAGCACGAACGCGGTACGCCAGTCGTTCGTGTAGATCGACAACCGGTGCCGGTCGGTGAGCGCGAGCGCGACCGCATGCGGCGTGCTGCCCGAATCGATCAGCACCGATGCATCGTCGGGCACGAATTCGGCCGCGCGCCGCCCGATCGTGCGCTTCGCTTCGGCATTCGCGGCTTCGCGCTCGGACAGGCTCGGCTCGCGGCGATCGGCGGCCAGCGCGCCGCCGTGCGTCATCACGAGCAGGCCGCGCGCGGCCAGCGCATTCAGGTCGCGCCTTACCGTCTCGCGCGACACGTCGAGCGAACGGACGAGTTCCGCGACCGACAGCGCGCCCGACCGTCCGAGCTCCGACAGGATGTATTGATGACGTTGTTCCGCCAGCATCGCGTGTGCGCCCGAGGCGACTGTAATGGGTGAGCCGGCCATTGTATTACGGCCGTTTGACCGGCATTTGACGGCGGCGGGAAACGCGGCCGGCCGCGTTTCCCGAAAGCGAAATTCTGTATTGCCTCATGCGCGCGAATCGGCGCGACGCCGGTTGCTACACTCTGCGTTTCGCCGAATGACGGATCAAGCAAAGGGGCTCGCGCCATGTATCGCAAAGGCAGTGTGATCGAAATCCAGTTTCCGCCCGAACGCCTCAACGACGCGGCCGGCGATCCGTACTGGATCGACCTGACGCTCGACGAGGCACGCCGGCTCTATGAACAGCTCGCCGCGCGCTTCGCGACGGATGCGCGCGCCAACCAGCCGCTCGACACGTTCTCGATCGACTGATCCGGCCGATCGCCGCGGCTTCACGCCCGGCCGCGCCGCATCGCGCCGCGCGGCCCCCTCCCTTTCCGCGCCGCAAACCCGGCGCACGTTGACGACCGGCACGGCCACGCCTCGCCCGGCATGAGTGCAGGATTCGACAAGACGCCGGCCCCGCTTCCCCCGATACTGGCCGACTTTCCGATTCTGTCCGGCCAGCTCGTGGCCCGTCACGCATGCTTACCTCGATCGTCGCCGCCGCGTTCGTCGCGCTGTGGTCCACCGGCTTCATCGTCGCGCGGGCCATCAAGCCCTACGCCGATCCCAACCTGTTCCTGCTCGCGCGCTTCGCCGGAACGGCCGCGCTGTTCGGCGTCGTGGCGCTCGCCGCGCGCGCACCGTGGCCGGCCCGCCGCGAATGGCCGCGCCATCTGATCGCGGGCGCGCTGCTGCAGGGCGTCTATCTGGGCGCCAGCTACTGGGCCGTCGCGCAAGGGTTGAACGCGGGCGTCATGGCGTTGCTCGGCGCGCTGCAGCCGCTCGCCACCGCCGTGCTCGCGGTCCCGCTGTTCAACGAGCGCCTGCCCGCGCGCGGCTGGCTCGGGATGGCGCTCGGGCTCGTCGGCGTCGCGCTCGTGCTGGCGCCGAAGGTCGCGGGCGGCGTCGCGTCGCCGCCGGGTGCGGCGCCCGAGTGGCTGGTCGTCGCCGTATCGGTGCTGGCGGTCGGATCGATCACGGCCGGCTCGCTGTACCAGAAAGGCAAGCTCGCGCAGAGCGACCTGCGCACGGCGGTGGCCGTGCAGAATTTCGGCGCGGCGATCGTCGCGACCGGCTTCGTCGCGCTGCTTCACGAAACCCGCTGGATCGGCGCGCCGGCGCTATGGGTGTCGCTGGTGTGGGGCGTCGTGTTCCTGTCCGGCGGCGCGGTCACGATGCTGATGTGGATGCTGCGCCGCGGCAACGCGGCGCGCGCGACGTCGCTGCTGTTCCTCGCGCCGCCGCTGGCCGCGCTGCAAGGCTACTGGCTGTTCGGCGAAACGCTCGCGGCGATCCAGCTCGCCGGCTTCGCGCTCGCGCTGGTGGGCGTCGTGCTCGCGCGGCGCTGACGCCGGCCATCCGGCGCGCATCCCGTCGGCGGGGCGAGCGCGCACGCCGTTCGCCCGGCATCCCGCACCCGCCCGGCGCACTGTGCACCACGGCGACGCAGTACGTCTCGCCGAAGCAACGCGAAGCCTCCGGAACGCACGCCCGGCGCGGCACCGCGCCGCGATTGCGCTTATGATGGGCGCCTTGCATTTCGTTCCGGAACTTTCTTCATGACATCCGCCGATTACGCCAGCCGCCAGCGCGCGATCATTGCCGAACTGAACGTTGCCCCGCACTTCGACGCCGAGGCCGAGATCGACCGCCGCATCGATTTCCTCGCGCACTATCTTCGTTCGACCGGCCTGCGGTCCTACGTGCTCGGTATCAGCGGCGGCGTCGATTCGTCGACGGCCGGCCGGCTCGCGCAACTGTCGGTCGAGCGCCTGCGCGCCGACGGCTACGATGCGCGCTTCATCGCGATGCGCTTGCCGAACGGCGTGCAGAACGACGAAGCCGATGCCCAGCGCGCGCTCGCGTTCGTGCGCGCGGACGAGGTGCTGACGGTCGACGTGAAGCCGGCCGCGGATGCGATGCTGCGCTCGCTGGTCGCATCCGGCCACGCATTCGACACGCCGGCGCAGCAGGATTTCGTGCACGGCAACATCAAGGCGCGCGAACGCATGATCGCGCAGTACGCGGTGGCCGGCGCACGGCGCGGCATCGTGATCGGTACCGACCATGCGGCCGAGTCGCTGATGGGTTTCTTCACGAAGTTCGGCGACGGCGGCGCGGACGTCCTGCCGCTCGCGGGCCTGAGCAAACGGCGCGTGCGCGCGGTCGCGCGTGCGCTCGGCGGCGAGGAAACGATCGTGATGAAGGTGCCGACGGCCGACCTCGAGGAACTGCGTCCGCTGCGGCCCGACGAGCACGCGTACGGCGTGACCTACGACGAGATCGACGATTTCCTCGAGGGCAAGCCGGTCGAAGACCGCGTGTACGAAACGGTGCTGCGCTTCTTCGACGGTTCGCGCCACAAGCGCGCGCTGCCGTACACGCCGTTCGACTGGCGGCCCGCGTAAGCCGGCCGCCGCAACCGACATACCGCGCGCGAGCCGTCGAGGCCGCGCGCGGCACGCCCACCACGGGCAGCGCTATGCGTGCCCGCCCGCCTTCTTCGCCTGCAACGCGCGAATCCGCAGCCGCGCGCCCGTATCGCTGACCGTCGCGTCGTACATCGTCGCGAGGTCGCGCTTGAGCGCGGTGCGCGAGCCGCCGTCGAGATACACCATGTGACCCGACGGATAGAACCGCGCCGACAGGTTCTGCCGCACCTTCGGGTCCTCCAGCGGCATCTGCTGCAGGTCGATCACGGTCTGGTAGAACGGCGTGACGAAATCGTACAAGCCGTTCGCCGACAGCACCTTCAGGTCGACGTTCAGCGCCATCACCGCGGCGAGATCGCCGGCCGTATAGAGAATCACGTTCCCCTGCGCATCGATGCCCTGCTGCGTGCCGGTCGGGTCGATGTGGCCGAAGTCCCAGTTCCGGAACGCCTGGTCGTTCAGGTCGGTGAACGCGGAATTCGACGTGAACTTCAGTTGCTCGTTCAGGTAGCTGTTCCACATCGCCGTATAGACGCCCGTCACGGCCGTCATCGTCGGATCGTTGCCGCCCGAATTCGGATCGATCTTGCCGGCGATGCCCGACGAGATTCCGGTCACGCGGCCGTCGTACGAACCGAGCGCGAGCCCCTGCGCATGCAACAGCGTCGTCAGGAACAGCGAATTGCCGCGCGTGTCGTAGCCGGCGATATCGAGGCTCCACGATTGCAGCGTCGCCGCATCGATGCCCGTGTATTGCGACAGTTTCTGCACGGCCGCCGGATCCGCATGCGGAAGCGTGCGCAGCGCCTTCAGGTAGTCGGTGCGCGCGAACTGCGCGACCTCCTCGACGAACGCGCCGAGATCGGTCGGTGCGGGCTTGACGCCAAGCTTCTTGTGATACCACGCGTCGGCCGCGGCGGTCGGCAGCGCGCCGACCGGGTTGCCGGCCTGCCGGTAGTCGAGGATCGACGACTGCAGCGTGACGCCGTTCAGGTCGACGCCGTCCTCGTGCAGCTTGTACGCGAGCACGCAGCTGCGCGCTGTGCCGTACGATTCGCCGAACAGGTACTTCGGCGAATTCCAGCGGTTGTTCTTCGTCAGGTAGCGCTTGATGAACTGCTTCAGCGAATCCGCATCCTGGTCGACGCCCCAGAAATTGCGGTTCTTGTTCGGCGCGACGGCCGCCGAATAGCCGGTGCCGACCGGATTGATGAACACCAGGTCGCTGTGGTCGATCATGCTGTCCGGGTTGTCTTCGATCTGGTACGGCGCGGGCGGCGTGAAACCCGGCATCGACGTCTTGATGCGCTTCGGCGCGAACGAGCCGAGCAGCACGAACACCGACGACGAACCGGGGCCGCCGTTATAGAAGAACGTCACCGGGCGCGTTTCTTCCTTCGCGCCGTCGGCCGTGAACGCCACGTAGAAAAGCTTCGCGGCCGGCTGCGAACTGCTCGGGTCGACCGTCACGAGATGGCCGGCCGTCGCCGTGTACGCGATGCGCTTGCCGTCGATCAGGATGGTGTGATGCGTGATCGCGGCCGCCTCGGTCGTGTCGGTCACCGAGTCGTCGGGGCCGTTGCCGTACGCGACCGGGTCGAAGAACGGCTGGTCGCGGCCGTGGCTCAGCGCGACCGGGTTGACGGTCGGCGGCACGCCATGCGAATTGTGGTCGCCGTGATGCAGCGGATACACGCCGCCGGAAGATGCGGAATCGATGCCCATCGTGCTGCTCCTGGAGGTGAAAAAAGACGCGGGCAGGACACCCGCGTCGAACGGAAAGGCGTGGGCCCGCGCGTCAGCTCGACGGCTTGCGCGCGAGGATCGCGGCGAGCTGCGCGCCGTTCGGGCTGCCGAGCCCCGTGCACGCGTCCCAGCCCGAAGCGGCCGCATAGGTGCCGTTCGATCCTTTCGTGATGTCGCGCAGCGCGCCCGGATGCTTGTACAGCACCGGATTGACCCAGCCGGCCGACGCGCCGGCCGCCGCATTGATCCGTGCGATCAGCGCGGCCCACAGCGGTGCGACCGCGCTCGTGCCGCCCATCACCGCGGCGGTGCCCGCGACCGATACCTCGTAGCCCGTCTGCGGCGACGCATCGCCGGCCACGTCGGGCACGCCGCGTTTCGCGAGCGGCGTGCGGCTGCCGTCGGCGAGCGTCACGGCAAGCCCCTGCTGCCACGCCGGCACGTCGAACAGCGTGCTGACGCCGCCGCCGCCCGCGCCGCCGCCGGCCGCCTCGTCGTTCCACGTGACCTCGCTGCGGATGCCCTGCCCCGGCAGCGCATCGAGCTGCGTGCCGCCGCAGCCGAGCACGTACGGGCTCGACGCGGGGAAATCGACGTGATCGGTGCCGTCCTGCAGCCCGTCGCCCGAGCCGCTGTCGCCCGACGCCGCGCACACGGTGATGCCCTGCGCGGCGGCCGCCTGCAGCACGCGGTTGAACGCCTGCGCCGACTGCGCCTGCCAGATGGCTTCCGGGCCGCCCCAGCTGATCGAGATCACGGAAGGTTGGTTGGTCTTGTCGGTCACGGCCGCGTTCACGGCCTGGATGAAACCCGCGTCGCTGTTCGGCGCGAAGTAGATGGCGAGTGTCGCGGCGGGCGCGATCGCGCCGGCGATCTCGATGTCGAGCGCGACTTCGCCGTCCGGGCCGTTCGGGTCGCCGGTCGGCGCATTGCGGCCGGCGCCGACGTTCACGTCGACGAGCGTCGGCGGCGTCTTGAGCCCGAGCCCGTGGAAATATTGCTGGATGTCGGCCGCGCGATAGCCGCCGCCGAGTTCGATGATCGCGATACATTGGCCGGCGCCGTCACCGGCCGGAAAATCGTACAGCGACGCCAGCTGGACCGGCGTAAACGTCACGCCCGCGGCACCGCGCGCAGGCTTGAACGGCGGACGAAACCGGAAATGCGGCCGCGCCTGCGGGCGGCTGTCGAGGCCGAGCACGGCCGTGACGGCGTCGCCGAGATCGTCGGGTAGCGCGATCGGGCCCGAGCGGCCGCGATACTGGCCGATCGACCGATGCTCGAATCGTTCGAGCTTCACGCCGAATGCGGTTTCGAACTGTGCGATCGTCCCGGACAGCACGACGACGCTCTCGACCGGATCGACGCGATCGACCGTCAGCTGATGACGATGCGCGAAATCCTCGGTCTTGCGAATGTCGTCGGGATTGGCGGAGAAACGCTGCGCGAACGCTTCGCGCGACAGCGGCTTCGCCTGTGCGTCGCCGGTGGCGAGCTGGTGGACCAACGTATCGAGTTGCCCTTCTTCCTGCCGCCGCAACATGATCGTGACGTGGATGCGTTCTGCCGGATCGCACGCGCCGAGACATTTGGACTCGGCGACGATTCGGGGTTCACGGTCGGCGTGAAGATGCCTTGCCATGTTCAGACCCTCCTTGGTACCGCGTTGCACGGAACAGCCAGGAAATCGGACACAGCCGGCGGAAGTCGGTTCCGTTCGGTCAGTCGATTCGCGCTTGCGCGAAGTTAGAGGAAGTTTAGAACAGTCAGACGATTTGCGCGTCCCCCCTTCTGCAGCAAGGCACGCGCGCGAAGGCCGGCATTGCGCGCGGCCAGTCGGGCTGCGCGGCAACGGCGCGGGCCTCGTTCAGTCCATTGAAAGGCGCAGCGCGAATCCGATCAGTGCCGCCGAAAACGTCCAGCGCTGCACGGTCTGTGCGAGCGGATGCGCACGCATCCACGCCGCGATGCGCGACGCGCCGAACACGCACGCGAGGTCGAAGCACACGCCGGCCGCGACCAGCAGCGCGCCGAGCTCGAACATCTGCCAGACGACCGGCCCGGCCTCGGGTCGCACGAACTGCGGCAGCAGCACCGAGCAGAACAGCAGCGCCTTCGGGTTCAGCAGGTTCGTCAGCAGCCCCTTCACGAATGACTGCCGCAGCTCGCCGGCCGTCGCCGCATCGCCGTCGCCGAGCGCGAACACCGGCGAGCGGAACACCTGGATCGCCACATACGCGAGATACAACGCGCCGCCATAGCGGATCACCTCGTACAGCCACGGTGCGCCGCGGATCAGCGCCGCGACGCCGCAGGCCGACAGCGTCACGTGCGCGGTGCGCGCGAGCGACAGCCCGGCTGCCGCCGCCATCCCGGGCCGCACGCCACGGCCGATGCTGGTCTGCAGCACGAGCGCCATGTCCGGCCCCGGCACCGCATAAATGGCGGCCAGCGCGGCGAGATAAATCAACAGCAAATGCGTGGAAATCATGGTCTGCCCCGTCCTTCAATGACGATATGTTGCCGCTGAAGAAGGAGAGATTATTGGCCATCTTTGGCTCTGGATTGGCGATCCTTGGGGGAATCCGCCACAATTACGAAATCGATACAAGGATTCCGCCAACATGACCGAGCTCGACAAAACCGACCGCGCCATCCTCGCCGCGGTGCAGCGCGACGGCCGCATGCCGATCGCCCGCCTCGCCGAATCCGTCGGCCTGTCCGAGACGCCCTGCGCGCGGCGCCTCAAGCGGCTCGAAAGCGACGGCTACATCGAGCGCTACCGCGCGCAGCTGTCGCGGCAGGCGCTCGGCTTCGGCGTCGTCGCGTTCGTGCTCGTGCGGTTCGCGACGCACGACCGCAAGGTCGCCGACCGGTTCGAACGGGAAGTGCTCGGCATCGAGCGGATCCTCGCGTGCCACAACGTCGCGGGCACGGCCGACTACCTGCTGCAGGTGGTCGCGCGCGACCTCGACGACTACGGCACGTTCCTGCGCGACTCGCTGAGGATGCTGCCGGGCGTGACCTCGATCGAGTCGGCGCTGTCGCTACGCGAGGTGAAGCACGACGCGGGCTTGCCGGTACCGTGAGGCGCGGCTGCGCCAGCCGCCCCGGCGTAACGCTGGTTCACATGGTTGGCGCCCGCGGCGTCATGCCGCGTCGGGCGCCTGATGCGCGCGTTCGAGATCCTCGAGAAACGCCTCGACCAGCGGATTCCCGCGCCCGTTGCGCGCGACGACCATGTGGAACGTCACGTCGTAGCGCAACGCCTCCGGATTGAGCGGGGCAAGCAGCCCCTGCGCGACGTACGGCGCCGCGAAGTGTTGCGGCAGGTAGCCGAGGTGGTGGCCGGACAGGATCAGCAGCGCGACGGCTTCCATGTTGTCGGCCGTCGCGGTCACGCGGTCGGGCGTGGTCGACAACTGCGCCTCCGGCAGCGGATACGAGCGCCACGCCCATTCGAAGCCCGCGACGTCGGCCGGCGTCAGCATGCCGGCCCCGTCGAACAGCGGATGACCGCGCCCGCAATAGGCGACCTGGCGCTCGATGAACAGCGGCGTGTAGTGCAGCGACGGCACGCGGTGCCAGAAGTAGCCGACCGCGATCTGGATCTCGTCGCTCAGCAGCTTCTCCTCGAGATCGCCCGGCGCGCGCACCGAAATCGAGAAACGCACGGCTTCGTCGCGCGTGCGGAACGCGGCGATCGCCTCCGCGATCCGCGCATTCTGGCTCACCGGCGTATGGCCGATCAGGCCGATGTTCAGCGTGCCGACCAGCTGGCGGTCCATGTGCCGCGCGGCCATCCCGAATTCGTCGAGCGCCGCGAGCAGCTTGCGGCTCATCGCGTGGAACCGCTCGCCCTTCGGCGTGAGGCGGAAACCGCTGCGGCCGCGCTCGCAGAGCCGGTAGCCGAGCCGCGTCTCGAGCGACGACAGCTGCGCGCTGATCGTCGACTGCCCGACGTTCAGCACGGCCTGCGCGGCCGATACGCCGCCCGCGTCCGTGACCGCGAGAAACACGCGGATCAACCGCAGATCGAGGGTCGACAGATTCCCCAGCACGTTCATCCCCTTCCATACATCGATGAAAATCGATGTTTACGTCGATATCTTCGCATTCTTCTTTCCCGGCGGAGCGCGTAAAACTGTGCGCCAGGCCGCGTCGCATGATACGGCAACCCCACACCGGAAGAGACAGCCATGAACGACCACCCCCATTTCCAGCCGCTCGGCGGCAATGAAATGCCGCGCTGCGGCGGTATCGCGACGATGATGCGCCTGCCGCACGTGGCGAGCGCCGAAGGCCTCGACGCCTGTTTCGTCGGCGTGCCGTTCGATCTCGGCACGTCCAACCGCACCGGCGCACGCTTCGGCCCGCGCCAGATCCGCACCGAATCCGTGCTGCTGCGCCCGTACAACATGGCCACGCGCGCCGCGCCGTTCGATTCGCTGCAGGTGGCCGATATCGGCGACGTCGCGATCAACCCGTACAACCTGCACGATTCGATCGCGCGCATCGAAGCCGCGTACGACGCGATCCTCGAGCACGACTGCAAGCCGATCACGCTCGGCGGCGACCACACGATCGCGCTGCCGATCCTGCGCGCGATCCACCGCAAGCACGGCAAGGTTGCATTGATCCACGTCGATGCGCACGCCGACGTGAACGACACGATGATGGGCGAAAAGATCGCGCACGGCACCCCGTTCCGCCGCGCGGTCGAGGAAGGCCTGCTGCACGGCGACAAGGTCACGCAGATCGGCCTGCGCGGCACCGGCTACGCGGCCGAGGATTTCGACTGGTGCCGCGAGCAGGGTTTCCGCGTCGTCCAGGCCGAGGCATGCTGGAACAAGTCGCTTGCGCCGCTGATGGAAGAAGTGCGCGCCCGCGTCGGCGACACGCCCGTCTACATCAGCTTCGACATCGACGGCATCGACCCGGCCTACGCACCGGGCACCGGCACGCCGGAAATCGCCGGCCTCACGGTGCCGCAGGCGCTCGAGATCATCCGCGGCGCGAAGGGGCTGAACATCGTCGGCTGCGACCTCGTCGAAGTCGCGCCGCCGTACGACCCGTTCGGCACCACGGCGCTGCTCGGCGCGAACCTCGCGTACGAGCTGCTGTGCGTGCTGCCGGGCGTCGCGTACCGGGACTGATCCCGCCCCCCCCCATTTCCAAATCAGAGGATTCCAGAGGAGCACATATAAAGATGGGGACTTCCGTCAAGCAACCGAAGCGGGCGGCGCTCGCTTCGTTCGTCGGCACCACGATCGAGTGGTACGACTTCTATAGCTACGCGACCGCCGCCGCCATCGTGTTCGGGCCGCTGTTCTTTCCCGGCGAAAACCGCTTCATCAGCCTGCTCGCGTCGTTCGGCTCGTTCGCGGTCGGTTTCTTCGCACGGCCGCTCGGCGGCGTGATGTTCGGCTATCTCGGCGACCGCTTCGGCCGCAAGCGCTCGCTGCTTGCGACGCTGATGCTGATGGCCGTGTCGACTGTCGCGATCGGCCTGCTGCCGACCCACGCGCAAGCCGGCGTGATCGCGCCGGTCCTGCTCGTGCTGATGCGCGTGCTGCAAGGCATCGCGGTCGGCGGCGAATGGGGCGGCGCGGTGCTGCTCGCCGGCGAGCACGCGCCCGAAGGCAAGCGCACGTTCTTCGCGTCGTTCGCGCAGCTCGGCAGCGCCAGCGGCCTGATCCTGTCGATGCTCGCGTTCGGCGCGATCAGCACGCTGTCGAGGGACGACATGATGAGCTGGGGCTGGCGCGTGCCGTTCCTCGCAAGTTCCGTCCTGCTGATCGTCGGCTTCGTGATCCGCGCGAGCGTGTCCGAGTCGCCCGAGTTCGAGGAGGTCAGGAAGAGCGGCAACATCGCGCAACAACCGCTGCGCGAGGCGCTCAAGTACTGGCCGTTGCTGCTGCTCGCGATCGGTGCGAACGTATACGGCATCGCCGGCGTGTATTTCAGCAACATCTTCATGATCAGCTATGCGACGCAGTTCCTGTCGCTCGACCGGTCGATGGTGCTGCATTGCATGACGATCGTCGCGGTGCTGCAGTTCGTCGTGCAGCTCGCGGCCGCATTCCTCGCGCAACGCTTCGGCACCACGCGCGTGCTGCTGATCACCGGCGCATGGGCCGCGCTCGTCCCGTTCGTGATGCTGCCGCTCGTGCACATGGGCACGCCGCTGTCGATCACGGTCGGCGTCGGCCTCGCGACGCTGGCGGAATCGGGCTACTACGCGGTCGTCGCGGGCTTCGTCAGCGGCATCTTCGTCGCGCGGATCCGCTACACGGCGATCTCGATCGCGTACCAGGTGTGCGGCGCGCTCGCCGGCGGCCTCACGCCGCTCGTGGCGACCATCATCGCGCAGAACACCGCGCCGCAATGGTGGCCGCTGGCGCTCCAGTACACGAGTGCGGCCGTGCTGTCGTCGCTGTGCGTGTGGCTGATCTCGCGCCGCGTCGGCATCGACGATGTCGGCGCGCCCGGCAAGACGAACGCGGCGCTGCCGCGCGGCGCGCGCACCGCGTAGCGTCCGCACGACGGGCAGGCGCTTCGCCTGCCCGTTTTTCATCGGGCGGCGCGTCGCACCGCCCGCTGCTTTCCCCGCCCTTGATTGCCTGCCGCAACGGCGTCGCGGCAGGCACGCGCACGCGGTCGCATCGAACGACCGCGCGACCCTGGAGACATTGCCGTCATGAACCGCCCCGACACCCTCGATGTCGGCCGCGCCGAACCGGCCGGCCTCACGATCGAGCACCATTCGATCGACTACATCCCCGAACACGAACGCCATGCGAAGCTCGCCAGCCAGGGCCCGTTCTGGTTTCTCGGCAACTTCCATTTCTTCACGATCTCGATCGGCTTCGTCGGGCCGGGCATGGGCCTGTCGGCGGGCTGGACGACGCTTGCGGGCGCGCTCGGCATCATGTTCGGCACGATCTTCATGGCGTTCCACGGCTCGCAGGGGCCGGAGATGGGCCTGCCGCAGATGATCCAGTCGCGCGCGCAATTCGGTTATCGCGGCGTGATCGTCGCGCTGCTCGCGACGCTGTTCGTGTTCATCGGCTTCAATGTCGTCAACGTATCGCTGATGGTCGACGGCGTGCACAGCGTATTCGGAATCGACGGCGGCTTCGTCGCCGTCGCGGCCGTGGTAACCGGCGCACTGCTCGCGATCTACGGCCACGACCTGATGCACCGGACCTTCACGTGGGCGCTGATCGCGACGCTGCCGCTCTATGCGCTCGTCACGCTCGCGCTCGTGTTCGGCCATGCGGCGCCGCCCCATGCCGCCGTTGCGCCGGCCGCGCCGGGCTTCAACGGGATCGCCTTCGCGACACAGTTCGCGATTGCCGCGAGCTACAACATCTCCTATGCGCCGTACGTGTCGGACTATTCGCGCTATCTGCCGAAGCACACGAGCCGCGCGAAGCTGATCGCCGTGATCTTCGCCGGCGCGTCGCTGTCGGGCACCTGGATGATCGGCCTCGGCGCATGGCTCGCGCAGAAGCTGCACGCGGCCGATGCGCTGGTCGCGATGAACGACGTCGGCTCGTCGCTGGTGCCGGGCCTCGGCAAGCTGATCGCGATCGTGTCGCTGGTCGGCTTCCTGCCGATCATCGCGCTCAATGCATACAGCGCGATGCTGACCGTCCTGACCGCCGCCGATTCGATCGTGCCGATCCGGCCGACACGCCGCGCGCGCGTCGCGTCGATCGTCGCGATCAGCACGTTCGTGCTCGCCTGCGTGTTCGCGATCCGCGGCAACGGCATCGCACTGCTGCAGACGTTCCTGACGCTGATGCTCTACTTCCTCGTGCCGTGGACCGCGGTGAACCTCGTCGATTACTTCTTCGTGCGGCGCGGCCGCTACGCGATCGCGCACTTCTTCACGCCGGACGGACTCTACGGCGCGTGGCAGCCGCGCGGCATCGTCGCGTACCTGGCCGGCTTCGCCGCGATGGTGCCGTTCTTCTCCATCTTCGATGCCGAAGCGAACCGCGAGGTCTTCGTCGGCCCGTTCGCACGCATGCTGGGTGGCGTCGATATCGCATGGCTCGTCGGGCTGGCCGTCGCGGGTGCCGTGTATGCGGTGCTGTCGCGTTCGCTCGATCTCGAACGCGAACGACGCGTGATCGCCGACGCACGGTCTCCCGAAACGCTCGCCGACACGCCCCGTCACGAACACGCGTGACGGCGCGCGCGGCGCATCGCGGCGCGCAGGTTGCCTGCCGGGTCATCGATCCCGGCGGCAAGCGCGCAGCATGCGCTACGTTACCGCGCCTGGGCGCGCAACGTCTTCGCGGCGGCGACCATGTTCGTCAGCGCCGGAATCACCTCCGCCCACTGCCGCGTTTTCAGCCCGCAATCCGGGTTCACCCACAGGCGTTCCGCCGGAATCCGTTCGGCCGCCTTCTTCATCAACCCGACGATATGATCCTGCGTCGGGATGTTCGGCGAATGGATGTCGTACACGCCCGGCCCGATTTCGTTCGGATACCTGAAATCGTCGAACGCGTCGAGCAGCTCCATGTCCGAGCGCGACGTCTCGATCGTGATCACGTCCGCATCCATGTCGGCGATCGACGCGATGATGTCGTTGAACTCCGAATAGCACATGTGCGTGTGGATCTGCGTATCGTCCCGCACGCCGTTCGCGGTGATGCGGAACGACTCGACCGCCCACTTCAGGTATTCGCCCCACTGCGCGCGGCGCAGCGGCAGCCCTTCGCGCAGCGCGGCCTCGTCGATCTGGATCACGCGCACGCCGGCCTTCTCGAGATCGAGCACTTCTGCGCGGATCGCGAGCGCGAGCTGGTAGCACGACACCGAGCGCGGCTGGTCGTCGCGCACGAACGACCAGTTGAGGATCGTCACGGGGCCGGTCAGCATGCCCTTCATCGGCTTGTCCGTCAGCGACTGCGCGTACGTGATCCATTCGACCGTCATCGCCTTCGGGCGGCTGATGTCGCCGAACAGAATCGGCGGCTTCACGCAGCGCGACCCGTACGACTGCACCCAGCCGAACTGGCTGAATGCATAACCGTCGAGCTGCTCGCCGAAGTATTCGACCATGTCGTTGCGTTCGGCTTCGCCGTGCACGAGCACGTCGAGTTCGAGCGATTCCTGTTCGCGGACGCTGCGTTCGATCTCGGCCTGCATCGCCGTGCGGTAGCCGGCTTCGTCCAGCGCGCCGGCCTTGAACCGGCTGCGCGCGTGGCGGATTTCGGCGGTCTGCGGGAACGAACCGATCGTCGTCGTCGGGAAAGCCGGCAGGTTCAGGCGCGCCGACTGCTTCGACGCACGCTGCGGATACGGGCTCGCGCGGTTGCCGAGCTGCGCATCGATACGCGCGATCGCGGCCTTCACCGCCGGGTTGTTCACACGCGGCGAGCGGCGGCGCGAAGCGATCGCGGCGGCGTTCGCGGCGAGCGCCCCGGCCACCTTGTCGCGGCCCTCGTTCAGCGCGGTCGCGAGCACCTTCAGCTCATCGAGCTTCTGCAGCGCGAACGCGAGCCACGAACGGATTTCCGCATCGAGCTTGTCCTCGCTCGCGAGATCGACCGGCACGTGCAGCAGCGAGCACGACGGCGCGAGCCACAGGCGATCGCCGAGCTGCTTCGCGAGCGGCTCGAGCCAGTCGAGCGTCGCATTCAGGTCCGTCTTCCAGATGTTGCGGCCGTTGATCGCGCCCACCGACAGCACGCGTTCGGCCGGCAGCTCACGAACCAGCGCGTCGATTTCGGCGCGGGCGTTGATCGCGTCGACATGCAGGCCGTCGACCGGCAGCGACGCCGCGAGCGTCAGGTTGTCCTGAAGCTGGCCGAAGTACGTCGCGAGCAGCAGCTTGATGCGGCGCGTTTCCAGCACCGCGTAGGCGGTGCGGAAGGCCTGGCGCCATTCGGCATCGAGTTCGGTCACGAGAATCGGCTCGTCGATCTGCACCCATTCGACGCCCTGCGCGGTCAGCGTGTCGAGCAGCGCGCCGTACACGGGCAGCAGCTTCGGCAGCAGCGCGAGGCGATCGGAATCGTCCTTCGCCTTGCCGAGCCACAGGTACGTGACGGGGCCGAGGATCACCGGCTTCGCGTTCACGCCCTGCGCGGTCGCCTCGGCCAGTTGCTGCAGCAGGCGCGACGGATCGAGCGAGAAGTTCGTGTCGGCGTGGAATTCCGGGACGATGTAGTGGTAGTTCGTATCGAACCACTTCGTCATTTCACCGGCCGCGACGCCGCCGCAGCACGCCGCGTGTTCTTCAGCCGATTGCGCCGACCGGCCGCGCGCGACGCGGAAGGCGTTGTCGAGCGCGTCACCGTGGAAGTCCTGCACGCGCTTCGGCAGATTGCCGAGCGTGAAGCTCATGTCGAGCACCTGGTCGTAGAACGAGAAATCGCCGATCGGCGCCAGGTCCAGGTCGCGCTGGTCGTGCCAGTGGCGCCGGCGCAGCTCGGCGCCGAGCGCCTTCAGCGCGTCGCGCGACGATTCGCCCTTCCAGTAGCGCTCGAGACCGAACTTGAGTTCGCGCTTCGCGCCGATGCGCGGGAAACCGAGATTGTGTGTCGTGACCATGAAGCTGCCGTCCAGAGAAAAATTGAAGATCCGGCAGCCATCATAGGGATTTCAACACATGAAATAAAATGGCATTATTTCATTCATCCATTAAAGTTGTTCATGTATTCATTGCGTGACCCCCATCCATGCTGGAACGATTCCATCTCGTCGTCATTCGTGAAGTCGAGCGCCAGGGCTCGCTGACCGCGGCCGCCAATGCGCTGCACCTCACGCAATCGGCGCTCAGCCATACCGTCCGGAAGATCGAGCAGCAGCTCGGCACGCCGATCTGGGACCGCGAAGGCCGCGGCCTGCGGCTCACGCAGGGCGGGCACTACCTGCTGAAACTGGCGAACCGGCTGCTGCCGCAGTTCGAACTCGCCGAGGAGCGGATGAAGCAGTACGCGAAGGGCGAGCGCGGCACGCTGCGCATCGGGATGGAATGCCACCCGTGCTACCAGTGGCTGCTGAAGGTCGTGTCGCCGTACCTGTCGCGCTGGCCCGACGTCGACGTGGACGTGAAGCAGCGCTTCCAGTTCGGCGGCATCGGCGCGCTGTTCGGCCATGACGTCGACGTGCTCGTGACACCCGACCCGTTGAACAAGCCGGGGTTGCGCTTCGATCCCGTGTTCGATTACGAGCAGGTGCTGGTGGTCGCCGACTCGCACCGGTTCGCGAACGCCGACTACGTCACGCCCGAGCAGCTGACCGACGAGATCCTGATCACGTACCCGGTCGAAACCGACCGGCTCGACATCTACAACCAGTTCCTGACGCCGGCCGGCATCGTGCCGAGGCGGCACAAGTCGATCGAGACGACCGACATCATGCTGCAGATGGTGGCGAGCGGGCGCGGCGTGGCCGCGCTGCCGAGATGGCTGGCCGACGAGTACGCCGACCGGATGCCGGTCGTGCCGGTCAAGCTCGGCAAGAAGGGAATCGCGAAGCAGATCTTCCTCGGCATCCGCGAGGCGGATGCATCGATCGACTATCTGGCCGCGTTCGTCGCGCTGGCGCGCGAATCGACGTGGAGCGCGCCGCGCATGCTGCGCTAGGCGCGCTCGTCCGGCATGCGCGTCAGGCGGCGCGCATCGCGATGCGTTCGCTGCGTTCGACCCAGGCGCCGAACAGCAGGCCGATCGTCGTCCACATGATCGCCTGCATCCCGAGCGCGGCGACGCGGAACTTCCACAGCACGGCAGCCGGGAATGCGGCCGGTACCTCGTCGAACGACGGCAACCCCAGCTGCACGGCCGCGATGATCGCGACGAACACGAGGCCCGCGACGATCGACGCGTTCCATTGACCGAGCTTCGCCAGCAGGTGGCGGCGCACGCCGACCGAGAACACCATCGTCGCGATCGAGACCGCGATCATCAGGAAGAACAGGCCCGTGCGCTGGCCGATCGTATCGGGGTCGCCGACCGCCGGCGGATTGGCCGGGTACTTGATGTTCGGCACGATCACGAGGGCGATGAACGCCGCCAGCGCGAGCCACGCGGCGAGCTGCCGTGCCGGCAGGCGGCCGCCGCGCCCGTACGCATAGGCAAAGACCAGCGAGAACAGTCCGCCGAAAGCCGCGCCATAGGTCACGACGCCCGTCAGCAGGCCGAGACCGGCCTGGGTGTGGCGGCTGACCAGTTCGACCTCGTGATCGTGATCGTGCCCGGGCTCGTCGCCCTTGGCGGCATCGAGTTTTTCTTCAAGGGAGATCGCCCGATCGACTTGCGGTTCGCCGACGATTTTCGCGAAACCGAACGTGATGAGGCCCGCGGCGATGCCTGCGAGCATCCCGCGCATGAGCAGCTTTCCGACCATCGTGTGCTCCGCGTCAGTGGCAGGGAAAGCCGAGCAGATGGCGGCCATCGTGGACGAACTCGTGGACATACATGCCCGGCACGAGCGACGTCGCGCCTTGTTCCGCGCCGACGAAATACAGGGCGAGCAACAGGATCAGGCCGACGAATACGGCCCAGGGCAACAGTTCACGGACGGGGATGGGGGCCGGCACGACCGCCGGCTTCAGCACTGCTTCGCTCATGGATGCACCTCAGGGGAATCGCGCCCCGACAAATGATGGATGGGTACGAAGGCAGGTCTGGCTTCCGGGATCGTCGATTCTCCGGTTACAGTGGCGCGACCGCGCCGGAATTGCACCGGCTTCCGCGTTTCGTATCGGGCGAATTGTACGCGCGAACGGGCGCGTATTGAAGTGATCGCGCGGTGACAATCACGTCCCGTTCCGGATCATCCGACCACCGACATGACCCTGCATGCCTCGCTGCGCCTGATCGCACACGCATCGACCCGGGCGATGCGCACCGGCACGTTCCCCGACGACGATCCGCTCGACGCGCGCGGGCTCGCCGAAGCTGCCGCGTGGCGCGGCCGGTGGTCACGCGCCGGCGGATCGCTCGTCGTGCTGTGCAGCCCCGCATGCTGTGCGCGGCAGACCGCCCATGCGCTCGGGCTGCGCGCCGACGTCGACGACGCGCTGCGCGACATCGACTACGGCAACTGGCGCGGCAAGCGCCTGAGCGACCTCGCACGCGATCTGCCGGGCGAACTTGCCGCGTGGATCGGCGATCCGTCCGCCTCGCCGCACGGCGGCGAATCGTTCGCAGCCGCCGCGCATCGGGTCGGCACATGGTTGAACGCGCTGCCGCCCGGTCGCGACGTGATCGCGATCACGCACGCGCCGCTCGTCCGTGCGGCCCTCGCGCATGTGCTGCGGATGGATCCGGCGGCGGCCGCGCGTCTCGACATCTCGCCGCTGTCATGCACGACATTCGCCGCTTCGCCGGACGGCTGGTCATGGGTCGCGCCGGATGACGACCGACGCGATGCCGGTGCGTCAACCACCGTTGCGCCCACTATGTGAGCGATCAGGGCGACGCAGCGCCGAGCATTCGGCCAATCAGCTTACATCCCGTAAGACACGCCGTTCGTGGTCCCGACTGTCATCAAACTGACTGCTGGTCACCGCTAGGATCGGACGCGGTTCCCTCACGAGATGCCGTCATGAATCAACCTGCTTCGTCCGCCCCGAACAACGCCGGCTCCATCGAACGTACCAGGCAGATCGGCTATGCCGTGTTCCTGCTGGTGCTCGTGCTCGGCGCCCTCTATATCGGCACGCACCTGTTCGACGATCTGTCGCCGGTCCGCGAAGGCTCGCTGTTTCCGTACCTGTTGCTCGGCGCGGCATTGCTGATCGCGCTCGGCTTCGAATTCGTCAACGGCTTCCACGACACCGCGAATGCGGTCGCCACCGTGATCTATACGCATTCGCTGACGCCGAACGTCGCGGTGATCTGGTCGGGCATGTGGAACTTCCTCGGCGTGATGGTCTCGAGCGGCGCCGTCGCGTTCGGGATCCTGCAGTTGCTGCCCGTCGAGCTGATCCTGCAGGTCGGCAGCGGCGCGGGCTTCGCGATGGTGTTCGCGCTGCTGATCGCCGCGATCGTGTGGAACCTCGCGACCTGGTATTTCGGGTTGCCCTCGTCGAGCTCGCATACGCTGATCGGGTCGATCATCGGCGTCGGGCTGATGAACCAGCTGATGCACGGGCCGTCCGGCACGAGCGGCGTCGACTGGGGCCAGGCGCTCGGCGTCGGCAAGTCGCTGCTGGTCTCGCCGATCGTCGGCTTCCTGTGCGCGGCGCTGCTGCTGCTCGTGCTGAAAGCGCTCGTGCGGATTCCCGAGCTGTACAAGGAGCCGCCGAAGGATCAGCCGCCGCCGTTCTGGATTCGCTGCCTGCTGATCCTGACCTGCACGGGCGTGTCGTTCGCACACGGGTCGAACGACGGACAGAAAGGGATGGGCCTCATCATGCTGATCCTGATCGGCACGGTGCCGACCGCGTATGCGCTGAACAAGGCCGTCACGCCGGCCGAATCGCAAACCTTCGTGGCGGTCGCGAACCAGGCGGCCGCGACGTTCGGCAAGTACACGAACGGCGTCGCGCCGTCCGCGAACCCGCGCGCCGACGTCGAGCACTACGTTCAGCATCGCGAACTGACGCCCGCCGTGCTGCCGGCCGTGCAGCAACTGTCGACGTCGCTCGCGACCGCGGTCGGCGCGTCGGGCTCGATGGCGGCCGTGCCGCAGCGCGACGTCGACAACGTGCGCAACACGATGTATCTCGTCTCCGAAGCCATCCGCCTGATCGAGAAGTCCGGTCAGCCCGCGTTCGCCGCCGACGACAAGCTCGCGATCGACAACTATCGCAAGCAGCTCGACCACGCGACCAAGTTCATTCCGACCTGGGTGAAGGTCGCCGTCGCGATCGCGCTGGGCCTCGGCACGATGGTCGGCTGGAAGCGGATCGTCGTGACCGTCGGCGAAAAAATCGGCAAGCAGCATCTGACGTATGGACAGGGCGCATCGGCCGAACTCGTCGCGATGCTGACGATCGGCGCCGCCGACGTGTACGGCCTGCCCGTGTCGACGACCCACGTATTGTCGTCGGGTGTCGCGGGCACGATGGCGGCGAACGGCTCCGGACTGCAATGGAGCACGGTGCGCAGCCTCGTGCTCGCGTGGGTGCTGACGCTGCCGGCGTCGATCGCGCTTGCCGGCGGGCTCTACTGGTTGTTCCGGTCGCTGGCTTGATTCGGGTTGCGACGGGTGGCCGGTATCAGCCGGCCGCCTGTCGTGGAAGATTCACCGCTCGCCTCCGCGCCTCTCCGCACCGATCCGCCGCAGCGTTCGAATGTCCGTGCGCGCACCATGCCGTCCCCTCCTCGTTCCGAATTGAAGCGCAAGATCTGGAGCGCATCCGCACACGAACGTCGTTAGACTGGGTTCGTCGACTTTCTCCGTGGCCGCAACCATGCACGCAATGCTTCCGGGCGTTTCGCGCGACCCGGCGCCACATCGCTGACGAACCGAGGGACGCCCGTGAACATCGCCGATCTGCAACCTGCCATCGCATCGCCGGACATCGCTCGACGCGTCGACACCCTCGACTGGCCGACTGTCGGCGCCGAACTCGATCGGTACGGATGCGCGCATGTGCCGGGCCTGATTTCGACGGACGAGTGCGATGCGCTCGCGGCGCTGTATCCGCGGGATGCACTTTATCGTTCACGCGTGGTGATGGCGCGGCACGGGTTCGGTCGCGGCGAATACAAGTATTTTGCGTATCCGCTGCCAGCGGTCATCGCCGAACTGCGCGCGACGCTCTACCCGCATCTCGCGCCGATCGCGAATCGCTGGAACCAGGCACTCGGGATCGACGTCCGCTATCCGAAAGACTCTACGACCTTCCTCGATCGCTGCCACTCGGCAGGACAGACGCGACCGACGCCGCTGATCCTGCAATACGGTCCCGACGACTACAACTGTCTCCATCAGGATCTCTATGGCGAGCACGTGTTTCCGCTGCAGGTCGCGATCCTGCTGTCGGCGCCGGGCCGCGATTTCACGGGTGGGGAATTCGTGCTGACGGAACAGCGGCCGCGCATGCAATCACGCGCGGAAGTGGTGCCGTTGATGCAAGGCGACGCGGTGATTTTCGCCGTGCATGGCCGGCCCGTGCAGGGGACGCGCGGCGTCTATCGCGTCAACCTGCGCCACGGCGTGAGCCGGATTCGCAGCGGCCACCGTCACACGTTGGGCCTCATCTTTCACGACGCGCAGTAGCAAGAATCGGGATGACGCTGATGAGGGCGTGCCGATCGTCACACACCGGATTCAAACCGGACACGCCGCGCGCCATTGCCCTGCGCCGCCAAGCCAGGCCCCGCCCGATCCGGCGCGGGCTTTTGCATTTCGGCGGCGTAAATGCGTGCGATGTGCAGCGTTACCCGGCTATCCGCGTTACCCTGCCGCCCGCGTCACGATCCAGCATTGCTCCTCGGTCCGCTCACTCACCCTCGGCGACAGACGATCGATTGTGATAACCGTCAGGCCATCTCAGCCATGACGAATCGGCACTCGAGGTGAACGACGGGGAACCGGCATGCTCACCTGTCGCAACGCAATGCGACTTGAAGTCCGGGCCTATCCTCGCGCCACGTTCGCCCGCAGCCGGTCGCCTGCGTCCGAGGCCAGCCGCGCATAGCCCGGCAACGTCAACAGTGCGAGCACGCCTGCCGCGACGAATGCCCAGCGGAAGTCGTCGAGCACGTAATGCATGCCGGCCGCATCGCCGCGCGCCAACGCCGCGACCCGCAGCGACAACGCACCGAACGCGATCCCCATCCCGATCGTCATCTGCTGCGCGGCGCTCCACAGCGTGCTGGCCGCGCTCGTCTGATGAGCCGGGATATCCGCATAGGCAAGCGTCGCGAGCGTCGTGAACTGCATCGACCGCGTCAGCCCGTAGACGAATACGACGAGCAGCGTGATCGCCAGCGGCGTCGACGCGGTCAGCCAACCGCACGCGATCGTGAAGACGCCGACGATCGTCACGTCGACGAGTGCAACGCGCCGGAAGCCGTATCGGTCGAGAATCCACGACGTTCCCGCCTTCATGCCCAGATTGCCGAGCGCGCTCGCGAGCAGCAGCAGGCCGGACTGGAACGGCGACAGCCCGAAGCCGATCTGGAACAGCAGCGGCAGCAGGTACGGCACGGCATTGATCGCCATCCGCGTGACCGAACCGGTGATCACCGTCACCGAGAATGTCGGCACCTTCAGCGTCGTGAAATCGAGCAGCGGATGTGCGTGACGTCGTGCATGCAGCCATGCGGCCAGGCCGAACAGCACGCTTGCACCCACCAGGACGCCCGCACGCGTGAAGTCGACATCCTGCTGCCCAGCCGCCTCGGTGCCGATCAGCAGACAAGTCAAGGCGCCGCCGGCCAGCACGAATCCAACCCAGTCGAGCGGCCGTTGTTCGTCGGCCCGCGTATTCCGGACGATCAGCCAGGTACAGACGAGCGCGGCAATGCCGAACGGAACGTTCAGCAGGAAGATCCAGCGCCATGACGCATAGGTCGTGATGAAGCCGCCGATCGGCGGCCCGACCACAGGCGCGACGATGCCCGGCCACGTGATCGTCGCGATCGCACGCATCAGCTTGGCCTTCTCGGTGCTGCGCACGACGATCATCCGTCCGACCGGGACCATCATCGCCCCGCCGACGCCCTGCAGCAACCGCGCAGCCGTGAACGTCCCGACGCCGTCGGACAGCCCGCACAGCACGGACGCACCGGTGAAGACGACGATCGCACTCGCGAATACCGTGCGCGATCCATAGCGGTCCGCGATCCAGCCGCTGATCGGGATGAATACGGCCAGCGCCAGCATGTAGGCCGTCATCCCGAGGCTCAGCGCGTTCGGCCCGACGCCAAACGAGCGTGCCATCTGCGGCAGCGCGGTCGCGATTACGGTCGTATCGAGGTACTCCATGAAGAACGTTGCGGCCACGAGATACGGCAAGAAGTCGGTCGTCCGACCACCTTGAGCAGGGCTGTCAGTCATGAACGATGCAGGAAACGGAATGCGGGAGACCCCGATCGCCAGCGGATGCGGACGAGCGCAGCCGATCGGGACGAATGGCGATATTACCCCGAAGGGCCTGCTCTCCGCTCTGCAACGCATGTCGCGAAAATGGACTTTATGCGCATAGATTTTTATGACGAGTTCGTGATGTATTCGCCAACGGGCGCACACGATCAATTCGACGGGGCGAGTCGAAAATGGGTAGATGAAGCGGGGCTTTTTTCACCAGAAGCGGTATTTATCGATTATTGTCGACGAATTTCGCCCATCATCGGCCATCAGACATTGCCGCCTGGTGTAGCGACATCGACCGGGCGCTGACTGAGGATGGATTGACGTGATCCGTAGAAGGACGTGCCGGGGGGATTCGAGAGGTGTCTGGCGGGCCGATTGCTCGAGCCCGGCAGATGCCAAATTCCAGATCATTGGCCATCTCGGTTTCGGCCGCATTCACGTGGCCGCGCACGTGCATTTCCGTCGCCGAAATGCAAAAACCCCCGCCTGTTCGGGCGGGGGTTTCTGGCTTAGGGAGCCTGACGATTACCTACTTTCACACGGGAATCCGCACTATCATCGGCGTAGAGTCGTTTCACGGTCCTGTTCGGGATGGGAAGGGGTGGGACCGACTCGCTATGGTCATCAGGCAAAGAGGGTTGTTGTGCTGACTTCGCAGCACAACCAATCTTGGAAGAAGCAGTAATTTTAAGTTGTGTGTATCACACACGAGAATCCAACTTGTCGCTTGGATCTTGCGGCCGGTGCTGTCGCACGGCGCCGATCTACAAGGCAGACTTGTTATAGGATCAAGCCTTACGGGCAATTAGTATCAGTTAGCTGAACGCATTACTGCGCTTACACACCTGACCTATCAACGTCCTGGTCTCGAACGACCCTTCAAGGGGATCTAGTCCCCA
>NZ_JAAGPK010000053.1:0-48586 GCF_017104685.1 Burkholderia sp. Tr-20355
GGCGGTGGCCGACGCCGGCGTGTCGGCAGGCGCCGGCGCCTGCGACCACGAGATCGAACGCTCGTCGCCGCCGAGCGCGACCTTCGTCGCGCCGGCGACCGGCGTGCTCTCGTAGGTGCGCGAGAAGCGCTCGACCGCGAGCAGCCCGAGGGCGTTCGACGTCGTCGTCTGCCATGCGCCCTGGCGCTGCAGCGCGAGCAGGCCGGCCGTCACCCGCGGCATCTCGTCCTTCCATGCCGGGTCGCCCGCGAATTCCAGCGCGAGACGCGCGGCGTTGGTCTCGTTGCTGGTCATCAGCCACCACAGGTCGTCGTCGCGCGCGGTCGAGAACACGAGCTGCGTGCCCTGGTAGGTCAGGCGCGCCCGCAGGATCTGTTCGACCTGCGCGCGTTTCTCGTCGCGCTGCGGGATGTCCTTCACGCGCGTCAGGATCGCGTGATAGTCGATCACCGCCGACGTCGGCCACTGGTTCGGCGCGATCTCGATCGAGCCGAGCATGCGGCCCTGCGCGGCGCCGAAGCGCGACAGCGCCTCGATCGCGGCGAGCTTGCGCAGGTCGCGATCCTGGCGCGGCGCCCACGCGTTGCGCTCGATGCGGCCGTCGACGAAGCGTGCAAGCCCGGCCTCGAGCTGCGTGCGCAGGTCTTCCGGCAGCGCGAAGCGCGGGTCGAGGCGGCTGGCTTCGTCCGACACCACGAGCAGGTACGACGACAACGTCGGGCTGCCGTGGTGCGAATCGTCGGACGACGGCGGGAAATAGCTCGCCAGCCCGTCACCGTCGAGGTAGACCGGCATGCGGGCGATCAGCGCCTGCCATTGCGCCGGGTCGCGCAGGCCGATCGCGCGCGACGTTTGTTGTTCGAGGCAACGGTACGGATAACGCTCGAACCAGCGCCGCACGCCGGGCAGGCCATCGGCGAGCTTAGACTGCAGCGAGACGGCGATGCCGCCGCGCGGCGAACCCTGCGCGTTGTTCACGGCGCCGGCCGGGGCCGACACGGGCACCGTCAGCGTGCCGTCGACCTGGGCGAGCGTGGCCTGCTGCACGGTCACCGGCAGGGCCGGCACGACCTTCTGCGCGACCGCCAGCGCGTCGGACGCGCGCTTGCCGCCTTGCTCGGCCGCCTCGATGCGCCAGTTCAGCGCACCGGCCGCATCGAGCGCCTGCTCGGGCACGGTGATGGTCCAGGCAACCTCGGTTGCCGTATTGGCCGCGAGCGACACGGTTTGCGGCGCGACGTCGAGACCCGTCACGCGCGGCGTCACGACGACCTGCATCGCGCGGTCGGTCGTGTTGCGCAGCGTGACCTGCGCGCGGAACGCGTCGCCTTCGCGCACGAGCGGCGGCAGGCCGGAGATCAACTGCAGATCCTGCGTGCTGCGGATCGACGTGCTGCCCGTGCCGAAACGGTCGGGGCCGACCGCCGCGATCGCGACGATCCGGAAGCGCGTGAGCGCGTCGTTCAGCGGCACCTCGACGGTCGCGCTGCCGCTTGCATCGAGCGTCACGCGCGGATTCCACAGCAGCAGCGTGTCGAACAGCTCGCGCGTCGGCGCGCTGCCGCCTCCGCCGCCGGCCGGCACGGCCTTGCGGCCGAAGTGGCGGCGGCCGACGATCTCCATCTGCGCGGTGGCCGTCTCGACGCCGTACGCGCGCCGGCGCAGCATCGCGTCGAGCAGGTCCCAGCTGTTGTTCGGCATCAGTTCGAGCAGCGCCTCGTCGACGGCCGCGACCGCGATCTGCGTGCCGGCCGGTGCAGGCTGGCCGTTCGGCAGCGTGACCTTCACGTGCGCCTGCGCCTTGCCGCGCACCGTGTAGCGCGTCGCGTCGGTCGTCACGGTCACGCCGAGGCGATGGACGCCCGTGCCGACCTTGATCTCGCCGAGACCATAGCGGAACGCGGGCTTCGACAGGTCGACGAACGCCGTCGGCGCTTCATAGTGGCGGCCTTCGCGCCAGAACGCGCGCGCCCATTCGACCGGCGCTTTCCAGCCCCACGTGAAGAACGAATACCACGGCACCTCGCGAATCCGGCCGCGCAGCGCGAGCACCGACACGTACACGTTCGGCCCCCACGAATCGCCGACCTTCAGGTCGACGGTCGGATTCTTGCCGTTCAGCTCGACGATGTGCGTTTCCATCACGCCGCCGCGTTCGACCGCGACGAGCGCCGTCGCATAGCGGAATGGCATCCGCACCTGGAAGCGGGCCGTTTCGCCTGGTTCGTACGACGTTTTCTCGGGGATCACGTCGATCCGGTCGGTGTTGTCGCCGCCGAACCAGAGTTCGTCCTCGCGCGTGACCCACACCGACGTCGACGCATTCGACGTGCGGCCGTCGCCGTCTTTCGCGACCGCGATCAGCTGCACGTTGCCGGCCTGTTCGAGCGTCGCGTCGCAGGCCATGCGGCCCTTGTCGTCGGTCTTGCCCGAGCACAGCACGCCGAGCTCGCGCGTGTCGCTCTTGTTGTCGTACGTATAGAAGCCGCCGACCATCCGCTTGCGCGACGAGGTCGTGATGTGCGCGACGCCCTTGATCTCGATCGGCACGGACGCACGCGGCTTGCCCTGCAAATCGACCGCCAGTGCCTGCACCGGCACGCGCTGGCCGACCGACACCCAGCGGCCGGCCTTGATGCCGGCCACCACCGCGGCCGGCCACAGGATCGTGTCGCCGCGGATCGTCTGCACTTCGCCGTTCGGATCGGCGAACGTCGCTTCCAGCGCGATGCGCTTCGGCGCGTCGACGTCGGGCAGACCCTTGAGCGTGACCGAGCCCGCGCCGTTGCGGTCGAGCGTCAGCGGCAGCTTGTCGGCGATCAGCTTCGTCGCGTCGGGATCGTGGTTCGACGAGGACGCGTTGTCGCCGTCCTGCGAATCGTCGTCGGCGTTGCCGTCGCTCGAGTCGGGACGGTACGGCGTGAAGCTGAAATCCTCGAAGCGATCGGCGAACGGCGGCGATGCCCATTTCATCAGCGCCGACACCTGCACGGGCAGGTTCGATGCGCCGCCGCCCGACACGTAGTCGATCTGCACCGCGAGCGGCGCTTCCTTCGCGGCGACGAGCGGGCTCTTCTGCGCGTCGCGCGCGCCGATCGAGCCTTTCAGCACCGGCAGGCGAAACGCCTCGACGCGGAAGCTGCCGCTGTAGTAGGTGGCGGTCGGTGCATCTTCCGGGCCGCCTTCGAGTTCGACGCTGTATTCGCCGAGCTTCGCGGCGGCCGGCAGCGTGAACTGCGTGTCCGCGCTATGGTCGGCCGCCCACGTGAGCGGCAGCTTGTACGTCTGGCCCGTGCCGAGATGGCGGATCGTCACGCGCGTCGGGGTTTGCGACGGGAACGCGAGACTCTGCAGCGTCTCGGTGCGGATGAAATGCTTCATCGACACGGTTTCACCGGCGCGCAGCAGCGTGCGGTCGAACACCGTATGCGCACGCACGGTCGGCGCGCTGTCGGTGTCGGTCGGCACGTTGAAGCGCCACGATTCGATCCCGCGGTTCCAGCCCGAGCTGACGAACGCCATGTCGGGGCCCGTTTTCGGATCGTTGACGCGCGCCGATACGAAGTAGTCGTCGAAGCGCTGCTCCGACGAGCTGCATGCGCGCTTCGGCTCGAACGGCCCGTCGATCTTCAGCAGGCCCTGCGCGTCGGTCGTGCCGGCCGCGATTTCGTCGCCGTTGCAGTCCGACACGCGGATCTGCGCGTTCGGCACCGGCTTGCCCTTGTCGAGCGTCGTGACCCAGACGAGATTGTTCTCGCGGCCCTGTTTGAGGTGCACGCCGAGGTTCGTCACGAGCACGGTGGTGCGCACGTACATGCTCGACGGCTTCGCGAGCAGCGAGCGGCCGAGCGCGGGCGACGCGAGTTCGAGCACGTAGAAGCCGGGCTTGTCGATCGGCACGCCGACCACTTCGAACGGGCGCAGCGTCTTCGGATCGGCCTGCGGCAGCGTCAGCGTTTGCGCGCCGGGCTCGCCCTCGAGCAGCGACAGCGAGCGCACGTCGATGCGGCGATTCTTCGGCGCGGGCTGTTTTTCGCCGGCTTCGAGCGGCACGTAGACGGGGTGCTGGCCCTTGCGGTCGAGCAGGCCGGGAATCTGGCTGTCGATCGAGCCGGCCGTCATCGACCAGTTGTCGAAGCGGTCGACGGTGCGCATCCACTGGCGAATCGCCGTATCGTTCTCGACCTTCAGGTTCGCGAATTGCGCGCCGCCCGCGTTGAGGCCCGCGATATGCAGGTCGGCCTCGACGTTGCGCAGCGTGACGGGCACGAGCGCGGGCGTGTCGGGTTCGGCGAAGCGCTCGACGATCCCGAACGTGCCCGACGAGAATTTCGCGAGCGGCGGCATCGGCGCGGTGCGTGTCGCCAGCGGGAACAGGTCGGCGTTGGACAGCGAGCGGTCGGTCACGTCGCGCAGGCCCGACGGCAGTTCGATCGTCAGGCCGGCCTGCGCGGGCAGCGGCGGGTTGAACGTGACGGTCGTCACTTCCTCGCTGTGGTCGTCGGCCGCGAAGGTCGGGCTCAGCGAGCCGTCGGGGCCGCGCAGCTTGATCGCTTCGGCGTTCTTGCGCGAGATCGGCGCATTGAACGACAGCGTGAGCGGGCGCAGCGGCGTGCAGGGCGCCTTCGCGTTCTCGCGTTCGCACGAGAAGCTCGCGGCGAACGGCGCGCGTACGGTGAAATCGAAGCGGCGTTCGGTTTCGTTCGCGATGCCGCTCGGGCTCGCGACGCCCTTGCCGTAGACGAGCTGCATCTTCGCGCTGGCCGGCAGCGCCTGCGAGCACGACAGCGTCAGCACGCGCGCGGCTTCCTTCTTGAACCCGAAATGATCGAGCAGCGCGTTGCGCGTATCGTCGTCGGCGGCCGTGACCGGAATGCGGTTGCCGATGCCCGCCGCTTCGCACCAGATGTTCGCGAGCGCCGAACGCGGCTCGGCCGGGCCGTTCAGCTTCAACACGAAAACCTGGTGTTCCTCGATTTCCCGCGAGCCGGGGCGCACCGACACCGGGAACGGGCCGCCCGTCTGGAACGTGAAGCGGCGCGGGCCGCTGGCTGCATTGCCGGCGACCGAGCGCAGCGTGTCGTTGAGCGCGACCGAGCAGCGCACGCCGGGCGGCAGGTCGTTTTCGAAGTCGTAAACCCAGGTCTTGTCGTCGAGCCAGTGACCCTGGCCGCGCGCGGCCGTCGAGTCGTTACAGGTCACGCGGGCGGGGTTCGGCGCGGAGGCCGAGCCGAACGCGACCATCGGTTCGTCGAACTTGACGACGCTCTGCCGGACTTCGGTGACGGTGCCTTGCGGCGACACGCTCACCGTGCGCGCCGCGCCCGCGTGCAGCGAAAGCGCCGCTGCGCCGCCGAGCGCCGCGACGGCGCCGATGCGCCAGAGCAGCCGGATGGTGCGGTCGGTTCGATCGGCTTTGTTGTGTTTGTCGTGCTGCTTCATCGCTCGATTGCCCTCGGAGGGAAGCTTTCTGTTTGATTGCACGCGATTCTAACCGACCGTCATGCGCGCGCATCGCGGCGCGCGGGGTGTCGCCGGCATGCGACACCGGGGTTGCGCGCCGCAGATTTGTCGCGCCGACGACACAAAAATGCATCGAAATTTCGATTGTCTCGGATTGCGGAACATTAAATGGACTATAAAAAGATTGTTCGATCCGATTTGTGCGCGTACATTTCAGGTCCGCGCCAATGTTTGAGAAATATCAAGCGTGGTTTTCCCGAATCCGGTGTTCGAGAGAAGGAAACATGCACAACGACAACACTCCCCACTCGCGTCGCGAAAGCGACGCAACCGCAAGCGGCATCACACGGCGTCAATGGCTGCAGGGCGCACTGGCGCTGACGGCGGCGGGCCTCACCGGCTCGCTGGCGTTGCGGGCCCTGGCCGACGATCCCGGCACAGCGCCGCTCGATACGTTCATGACGCTCTCGGAAGCATTGACCGGCAAGAAGGGGCTGAGCCGCGTGCTCGGCGAACGCTTCCTGCAGGCCTTGCAGAAGGGCTCGTTCAAGACGGCCGACAGCCTGCCGCAACTCGCCGGCGCACTTGCGTCCGGTTCGCTGAACCCCGATCAGGAAGCGCTCGCGCTGAAGATTCTTGAAGCGTGGTATCTCGGCATCGTCGACAACGTCGTGATTACCTACGAAGAAGCATTAATGTTCAGCGTCGTCTCCGATACGCTCGTGATTCCCTCGTATTGCCCCAACAAACCCGGCTTCTGGGCCGAAAAACCGATCGAGAGGCAAGCCTGATGGCCGATACCGATACGCAAAAAGCCGACGTCGTCGTCGTCGGATCGGGTGTCGCAGGCGCGATCGTTGCCCACCAGCTCGCGATGGCCGGCAAGTCCGTGATCCTGCTGGAAGCCGGCCCGCGCATGCCGCGCGGCGACATCGTCGAGCGCTTTCGCAACCAGGTCGACAAGACCGATTTCATGGCGCCGTACCCGTCGAGCGCATGGGCGCCGCATCCGGAATACGGCCCGCCGAACGACTACCTGATCCTGAAGGGCGAGCACAAGTTCAACTCGCAGTACATCCGTGCGGTGGGCGGCACAACGTGGCACTGGGCCGCGTCGGCGTGGCGCTTCATCCCGAACGACTTCAAGATGAAGACCGTGTACGGCGTCGGCCGCGACTGGCCGATCCAGTACGACGACCTCGAGCATTGGTACCAGCGCGCCGAGGAGGAACTCGGCGTGTGGGGCCCGGGCCCCGAGGAAGACCTGTACTCGCCGCGCAAGGCGCCGTACCCGATGCCGCCGCTGCCGTTGTCGTTCAACGAGCAGACGATCAAGAGCGCGCTCAACGGTTATGACCCGAAGTTCCACGTGGTGACCGAACCCGTCGCGCGCAACAGCCGCCCGTACGACGGCCGGCCCACTTGTTGCGGGAACAACAACTGCATGCCGATCTGCCCGATCGGCGCGATGTACAACGGCATCGTGCACGTCGAGAAGGCCGAGCAGGCCGGCGCGAAGCTGATCGACAGCGCGGTCGTCTACAAGCTCGAGACCGGGCCGGACAAGCGCATCGTCGCCGCGATCTACAAGGACAAGACGGGGGCCGACCATCGCGTCGAGGGCAAGTACTTCGTCGTGGCCGCGAACGGCATCGAGACGCCGAAGATCCTGCTGATGTCCGCGAACCGCGATTTCCCGAACGGCGTCGCGAACAGCTCCGACATGGTCGGCCGCAACCTGATGGACCATCCGGGCACCGGCGTGTCGTTCTACGCGAACGAGAAGCTGTGGCCGGGCCGCGGCCCGCAGGAGATGACGTCGCTGATCGGGTTCCGCGACGGCCCGTTCCGCGCGACCGAAGCCGCGAAGAAGATCCACCTGTCGAACATGTCGCGCATCAACCAGGAGACGCAGAAGATCTTCAAGGCCGGCAAGCTGATGAAGCCCGCGGAACTCGACGCGCAGATCCGCGACCGCTCCGCGCGCTACGTGCAGTTCGACTGTTTCCACGAAATCCTGCCGCAGCCCGAGAACCGCATCGTGCCGAGCAAGACGGCCACCGACGCGATCGGCATCCCGCGCCCCGAGATCACGTACGCGATCGACGATTACGTGAAGCGCGGCGCCGTACACACGCGCGAGGTCTACGCGACGGCCGCGAAGGTGCTGGGCGGCACCGAAGTCGTCTTCAACGACGAGTTCGCGCCGAACAACCACATCACGGGCGCGACGATCATGGGCGCGGATGCACGCGACTCGGTCGTCGACAAGGACTGCCGCACGTTCGACCATCCGAACCTGTTCATCTCGAGCAGCTCGACGATGCCGACCGTCGGTACGGTAAACGTGACGCTGACGATCGCGGCGCTTGCGCTGCGGATGTCGGACACGCTGAAGAAGGAAGTCTGACCGTGCGGAAATCTACTCTCACCTTCCTCCTTGCCGGCTGCCTCGCGTTGCCGGGTTTCGCACGCGCGGCCGACTCGGCCGATCCGGCGCAGGTCAAGCGCGGCGAATACCTCGCGATCGCGGGCGACTGCATGGCGTGCCACACCGCGAAGGGCGGCAAGCCGTTCGCGGGCGGTCTCGGCATGCCGGTGCCGATGCTCGGCAAGATCTATACGAGCAACATCACGCCCGATCCGGATACCGGCATCGGCAACTGGACGTTCGACGACTTCGAGCGCGCGGTGCGCCACGGCGTCTCGAAGAACGGCGACAACCTGTACCCGGCGATGCCGTACGTGTCGTACGCGAAGATCAACGACGACGACGTGCAGGCGCTGTATGCGTACTTCATGCACGGCGTCGAGCCGGTCAAGCAGGCGCCGCCGAAGAACGAGATTCCCGCGCTGCTGAGCATGCGCTGGCCGTTGAAGGTCTGGAACTGGCTGTTCCTGAAGGACGGCGTGTACCAGCCGAAGCCGGCGCAGAGCGCCGAATGGAACCGCGGTGCGTATCTGGTGCAGGGCCTCGCGCACTGCAGCACGTGCCATACGCCGCGCGGCATCGCGATGCAGGAGAAATCGCTCGACGAAACCGGCGGCAGCTTCCTGTCGGGTTCGGTACTCGCAGGCTGGGACGGCTACAACATCACGTCCGACCCGAACGCGGGGATCGGCGGATGGACGCAGCAGCAGCTCGTCCAGTACCTGCGCACCGGCAGCGTGCCGGGCCTCGCGCAGGCGGCCGGCCCGATGGCCGAGGCGATCGAGCACAGCTTCTCGAAGATGACGGAAGCGGACATCGGCGCGATCTCGACGTACATCCGCACGGTGCCGGCGGTGGCCAGCGGCGACGCGAAGCAGTCGCGCTCGTCGTGGGGCAAGCCGGCCGAGGACGGGCTGAAGCTGCGCGGCGTCGCGCTCGCGTCGTCGGGCATCGATCCGGCGCGGCTGTACCTCGGCAACTGCGCGACGTGCCACCAGATGCAGGGCAAGGGCACGCCGGACGGTTATTACCCGCCGCTGTTCCACAACTCGACGGTCGGCGCGCCGAATCCGACCAACCTCGTGCAGGTGATCCTGAACGGCGTGCAGCGCAAGGCCGGCAGCGAGGATGTCGGGATGCCGGCATTCCGTCACGAGCTGTCGGACGCGCAGATCGCCGCGCTGACGAACTACCTGACCGGGCAGTTCGGCAATCCGGCCGCGAAGGTGACCGAGCAGGACGTCGCGAAGCTGCGCTGACGCGGCGCGCGGCGAAGCAGGGCAACAATAGACAAGAGGAGGCGCACAGCACATCGGGCGGGCCCGATGCCGGTTGTTGCAGAGCGGGGCGGGCGGCGCAGGCGGCCGCCCGTCCTGGATCGTTGGCAATCCGGTGCGCGTAGACCGTGCATCGCTTTCGTTGATCGAGACCATGACACCGAATCAACCGTTTCTCGCGTCCCAGCGCGATGTGCTGCTGCTGTTGTCCCGAATCCTGCTCGTGATCCTGTTCGTGATGTTCGGCTGGAAGAAGATCGTCGACTTCTCCGGTACGATCGCGTTCATGGGTTCGGAGGGCGCGCCCGCGCCGATCGTGTCCGCGGCGATCTCCGTCGTGATGGAGCTGTTCGCCGGCATCGCGATCCTGGTCGGCTTCCAGACGCGCCCGCTCGCGCTGCTGCTGGCGCTCTATACGATCGGCACCGGCATCATCGGCCACCACTACTGGACGATGACGGGCGGCGAGCAGATCAACAACATGATTCATTTCTACAAGAACATCGCGATCGCGGGCGGCTTGCTTGCACTGTGCGCAGCGGGCCCCGGTCGATATTCGATCGATCGCGGATAAACGGACCCTGGGCGCGCGCATGGGGCGCGCGCGGGAAGGTCGAGACTCCGAGGGGGCATCATTTTGCGACTTAAACATTTCGCATGGCTGATCGCGGCCGCCACACCGGCGGCCGCCTTTGCACAGACGAGCGTGACGCTGTACGGCCGGATCGACGGCGGTATCGAATACCTGAATCACATCGCGACGCCGAACGGAAGCAAGTCGCGCTGGAGCGCGGAAGGCGGCGACTGGGGCACCAGCATGTTCGGCCTGAAGGGCGTCGAGGATCTCGGCGGCGGGCTGTCGACGGTCTTCAACCTGGAAACCGCGTTCCAGGTGATGAACGGCACGACGGGCGGCGGTCGCATGTGGTCCCGCCGCGCGTATGTCGGGCTGAAGAGCAACACGTGGGGCCAACTGCAGGCCGGCCGCAACCTGTTCATCGACAGCGACGGCGTGTGGGAATTCGACCCGTTCGTTCAGCAGGCGTTTTCGTCGGCGTCGCTCGTGCGTGGCCGCAACTGGCAGCAGAGCAGCAACAACATCGAATATCACAGCCCGGTGATCGGCGGCTTCGACGTGCAGGCGCAGTATGCGTTCGGCAACCAGTCGCGCGGCTTCAACTACGGCGCGGCCGACGATTTCGGCCGCTCGGACGGGATCATGATCTCGTACCATTCGCCGGTGCTCGACGTACGCGGCATCTACGACGAACTGCGCGACAACAACGGCAAGTTCAGCAACATCTTCACCGCGTCGCGCGAGTATTTCGTCGGCGCGAACGTGAAGGTGCAGAAGTTCAAGATCCAGGGCGCGTATACGCACTACCAGGCGCCAGACAGCCCGGCCGGCGTGGCCGATCGCGCCGATCACTACTGGCTCGGCGCGACCTATGCGGCGAATCCGCAATGGGCCGTGACGGCCGGCGGCTATTACGTGAAGGTGGGCGACGGCGGCAGCGACGCATCGCACGATCCGTCGGGGCACGCGATGATGTACGTGCTCGGCACCACGTACAACCTGTCGAAGCGCACGTTCCTGTACGGCACGGTCGCGTATGTGCGCAACGGCGGGAATTCGAACTTCTCGTTGCTCGCGACGCCGCGCGATGCGACGTCGGGCACGAGCCCGCTGGCGGGCGAGTCGCAGACGGGGGCGTATGTGGGGATGATGCATACGTTCTAAGCGGGCAACGGCAGATACGTAAAAGGCACGGGTGGTCGCACTCGTGCCTTTTTTGCGTTTACGGCGACTGCGAAGATGATTGCGGCGAGCATATTGGTGTCGACGCGGAATTCGAATGCATCTTGCGAGCCGGGACGGCTGTTATATCGCTGCCGTACATCGAGCGGCCATCGGTTCGCTCATAGCGTATGGCGTACCTGAGTAGTGCGCTGCCGGTGATGCGCACTCGATGGATTCACACTCCGAAACGTTTACGGTCCGGAAATCCGAAGCAGACAACGGATCCGCGATTGGTCGCTATCAACTGATATCGCCACTATTCGATCCGTTCGGCCGACAGCACGGACGTGTCCATGAAGATCGTGCACAGGCGACCATTACCGCACGAAAACCGAGGCTGGCGCCCGTACGGCATGCCATGTCCATCTTCATCCCGGCAATCACGACTTTGCCGACGCTGCCGAATGCAGCTGCTCGACCAGTCGCGAGCCGATGCTTCCCGCGACATTGCCGCAATCGAAAGCAGGATGTAAGTTGTGCGGGATTCATTCCGGCGCGTTGCGACGCTGAATGGGAAAGCATCATCAGCGTACGACGGGACGGATCACGATTGGATGCGATGAATGCCGATTCGGTCCGATTCAGTGGTTTGAATCGCGCCGGTGCCCGAAGGTTCTCACCAGTGGTGGCAATTCCGGGCCTTTTCCTCTTTTGACGAGATAGCAATCAGCTCGTGGCGTTGCCCGGCGGTCGTTTCTGTTACTACATGGTACGGGGTAGCCTGATGGTTTCCGATTTGCTGAACAAGGCGCTGCGCGCGCAATACACGCAACACGGACGGATTGTCCGTCTTGACACGCCGCTTGGCGAGGACCGGTTGATTCCGCTCTATGTCCGGGGGCGTGCGTGCTTGGGGCGAGACTTCGAATTCACGATCGATGCAACCTCGACCCGGCTCGAATTGATTCAGGCCAAGGCCCTGATTCGGCAATCCGTGACGCTGTGGATTCGGCAGACGGACGGCAGCGAAATGCCGATTCACGGTTATGTGACTGCGTTCAGTCGCTTGGGCGCGGACGGTGCCAACACCTACTACCAGCTTCGGTTCAATTCGTTCCTCGCGCTGCTTCGGCTGGGCAGCGACCGTCGGGACTGGGTCGAGGCGCCCGCACAGCAAACCGTGTCCGACGTGCTCGCAAAGTATCCGCAGGCATCCGGTAACGTGACCTGGCAATTGCGTCGAGCGCTACGTTCGTATTCTCAGCGCATGCAATGGGAATCCGACTGGAACTACGTCCACCGCACGTTTGAGGAACTCGGCCTGTTTCCGCGCTTCGACATTGCACCGGACGGAAAGTCGCATCGGGTCGTCATCATGGACGACCTTTTTTCAGTTCCCGAATTGAAGCGCAGGACCATCTCGTTTAGCGGTTCGGTGCAGGACGAGGAATTCGACGGCCTGAGCGAATGGATCGATTCGCAAGAAATCCAGTCCGCCGAACTCGACACGGGCACGTTCGATTACAAGCGTCCGGATCTTTCCAAACACGTCACGATGCCCGCATTCGATCTCGACGATGTTCCAGGCTTGGGCGAGCAATACGAATACACGGGGTCGCACACGTGGTCGGATCGCGACATGGGCGAGGCTCAAGCGAACTTTATCGCCGAGGAATGGCGCTCACGCGCTCAGCGCTTCTACGGAGTGGGTGCACTGCGTTGCGCATGGCCGGGTCGCTATGGTCTGCTGACCGGGCACCCGGTGCACGATGCGCAGTTGGAACAGGATCGCGAGATGGCGATTCTTTCCGTGAGCTGGCTCATCCAGAATAACGTGCCGGGGCTGGAAAACCTGATGCGCTTTCGCAAGAGCGTGCGCGCGGAGGTCGAGCAAGTGCGTACGAATGGTGCAGGTTCGGTGGTGCGCCATACCGACGGTGGCGTTGGATTTTTCCACGTCGAAATCGAAGCGCAGCGGCGTCGCGTCGCGTTTCGCAGTCCGTTCGAACACAAGAGGCCCGTCATGCAGCTTCAGACCGGCATTGTCGGCGGACCGGGCAGCGAGGAAATCCATACGGATGCGATGTTGCGAGCGAAGGTTCGATTGACATCCGATCGACTCAATGACGGCGACCAGAACGTCTCGGCGTGGATACGCGCGGCGATGCCCGATGCGGGCCACAAGCGCGGCGGCATGTTTCCGCTGCGCAAGAACGACGAAGTCCTGATCGGCTTCGTTAACGGTGATTGCGATCGCCCCGTGATTCTGTCGAGAATGCACGGTGGCGAAAGCATGCCGGAATGGCACACGCACGGGCTGACCTCGGGCTTGCTGTCGCGCGAATACGGCGGCGAAGGTTATAACCAGCTGATGATGGACGACGCCAGCGGGCAGAACCGCGTGCACTTGTATTCGACGAGTTACAGCTCGCATTTGCACCTGGGCTACCTGATCCAGCATTCGGGCAACACGCGCGGTGCATTCATCGGACAGGGCTTCGACCTCAAGTCATTGGGCTACGGTGCGGTGCGGGCCGAACAAGGGCTCTATGTGTCGACGCAACCGGCAGCCACGCAACCGATGCGTGCGGCGGCGGCATCCGAACAGCTTACTCGCGCCGAAGCGATGCTGGCGACGACGTCGCAGGCGAGCCAGACGAATCGGGCGCAGAGTCAGCAAGACGGCCACGATGCACTGAAAACTTTCACGGACGCAACGCGGCACCCGGTGGCTGGCACGATCAAGGGGGGGCGCACGGCAGGCGGTGGCACGGGCAACGCGAACGGCTTCGCGAAGCCGATCATGCTGCTGTCGAGTCCGGAAGGCATTGCCGTATCGACACAAGGGTCGGCACACGTTACGGCAAACAAGCAAGCCAATGTGGTTGCCGGCGAGAACATCAACCTCGCGGCCGGGCGAGCATTGCTCGCCAGTGTGCTGGAGCGAATCAGCCTCTTTGCGGAAAAACTCGGTGTCAAGATCTACGCGGGGAGCGGGCCGATAGACCTTCAGGCGCAGAACGATTCGATGAGCTTGGCCGCATCGCAAGACGTGAAAATTACGGCGGGCAAGAGGATGTATCTGTCGGCTGACGAAATCTGGATCGGCGCAAATGGTTCGTACATCAAACTGACGGCGAACATGATCGAGAACGCAACCTCCGGCCAGATTGTAGAAAAGTGTGCGGATTGGGAGAAAGCGGGAGCGGCAAGCGGCGCGCTGCGAAACCCGCTGCATTCGTCGCCGGTATCGGCCGACGGCGGTCGTTTCACCGTGTTCTCCGGTTAAACCGCGCGGCGGGATCGTTCCAATACAAAAAATCCTGAAACCGAATCCGAGTCGGGAATCATGAGCAAGACAATGCCTAAAAAGAAGCACCATCCGGCGTCCGCCCCAAAATCGGCCACCAAACCTGCGGAACCGGCGGATACGGCACTGAGCTGGGCCTACCCGTTCACGCCGGTAGGCAAGAACGACGCGGCCGACCCGATGACCTATTTCAGGGCGCTGGCCAAGTGCGAAAACGGCTTTTATCCGCTCGGCGTCAGCGGCATGTGGCACGGTGGCGTGCACTTCGCCGACGGCAGCGCGGAAATGCTGAAGCAGGACAGCGGCGTGCGCGCGATTGCGGACGGCAAAATCGTGGCGTATCGGCTGAACGCGAAATACGAGGAAACGACGTACCCGAACAATGCTGGTCGGGCGCACTACTCGACCGGCTTTGTACTGGTCCGCCACGAACTGAAGTTGCCGCCGAAGCCGGCCACGAAGGAATCCGCGAAATCGGCTCCCGCATCGGCCCCCGCGCCTGCATCGACTGACACCGCGCCCCCGACAGCCGCCCCTGCCAATAACGCGCCGTCCAACGGCAAACCGGCGAACGACAAATCCCTCGTGTTCTTCAGCCTGTACATGCACACGATGGATTGGGCCGGCTATCAGAAAGCAATTGAACAGGCGAAATCGAACCCGAAGCCTGACCCGGCGCTTCCGGTACCGATGTCGTATTGGGAAGGCGATCGCTACTATCGAGTGGGCGGCAAGGCGAAGGACAAGCAAACCGTTCCGAAGCGGAAGGCGCCTGCGCAGCCATCCGCGAAGCGGATCAATGGTGCCGACGATCTGCCTGTCAACAACACGAACCAGAACGAGCCTCCGCCCGCAGATAGCGGTCAAGATGCCACTCCTCCAGCGCCGGAGACAGGCTTGCACATTCGAGAGTTGCCGAACGGAAAGAGCAAGATTATCGGGATATTACCGATGGGGGCCGAAATCGTTGCGGGCGAAGGCGATCCCACACACCTGGACTGGATCAAGATCAAGTCCATTAAATCGGGCACGGTTTTGTCTGCCGAAGTCGGTAAGCCGGTGTCCCCCCAAGCGCCGTGGAGCTACGTGTTCAAAGGGGACCTGGACGCTGTTGTCGATCCGAAACCGCTCGATACGGTAGTGATCCTGAAGGAGCCGCAGCGCGTCAAGGCAGGCGAAGTCGTCGCGCATGTCGGCCAGTATCAATGGCCCAGTAAGGCGAGCCCGATACCGCCGAAGCCGAACTATCCGATGTTGCATCTCGAAGTGTTCGCGGGGCCGGACCTGAAAGACTTCATCGATCAAAGCCGTGCGCATGCGAAAGAATTGAACGATAAAAACAAACCGCTTCTGGAAATCGAGCCGGGGGCCAAGCTGGTCAGCGAAGTGCCCGCGCCGGATCAGAAACTGACCCAATCCGGATTGAAGCTTGTACCGATAGGCGACGCAAAGGGTTCGCGCTGGATCAAGGTGCAGCCAAAGAGCGTGATGACTGTGCCCGCGAAAGGCAAGCAGAAGGCCAAACAAACCTTCGCGGACGTTGGGAACCCGATGTGGGTTGAAAGCAGTCTCGCGAACACGATCAGCACGGCGAATGTCGCGGGATGGCAGAACTTTCCGCTGGACGTTTCCAAGGCAAGCGGGCCGGAAGCGGATTTCCGGGATGTGCTCCGCCGTACGGGTCTCGACAAGCTTGGGGCGGACAATGTCGCGATCGACGACAAGGGGCATCACTGGTGGAACATCACGATTGGTTCGAAGGACGGTTCCGCACGACAAGGATGGGTATGCGATACCAGTCATGACGGCGTGCAGTTGCGTAGCCCTTGGGAATGGCCGGGTTTCGAATTGGTCGACAACGGCAGCGTCAGCCCTGCCGACATGTTCAAACGCCATATCCATACGACCGAACAATATCTGGCGGATGAGGAAGGTACCGAGTTCAAGGGCGCGGCGGGGAAGGTCAACGCTGGCGAACTCATCACGAAACTTGAAACGGCGATCGATACGAACCACGACGGGAAGGTGACTGCACAGGAACTGAAGCATGCGCTGGAAACGCGGTGGATGGCTGAAGCGGTTTCGCACCTTGTTGTGCGCAATGAAACCGAATGGGGTGGCGGTATGGGCAAGTGGGAGGAACTCACCCCGCTCATGAAGAAGCAGACCGAGATGTGGAAGACGGAACTTGATCGGCTTGCCAAGCTTCAGTGGTGGGAACAAGTCAAGGGAGTTGATGGCTTTCCTACGGACCTCTCGCCTTGGCACTTCCATCCGATTGGGTTGCTGGGGAATTTTGCGAACACGGATTGCTGTGCAATTACGGTCGAGCTATTGGAAAAGATGTACGGAAAATCGGGAGACTGGTTTACTGGGAAAGGCGGATCAAGGACCTTTGTGCAGGAGTTTCCGGAAAAATACCCGAATATATATAAATACGAAAAATATAAATTCGTTTCGCTGCTTAATAATAAACTTAAGGAATATGGAATTGTCGGTTGTTATCATAAAGCTCATTTTCTCGCGCAATGCTTCCATGAATCGGCTAGATTCGAGACAACAATAGAGTTCGCCTCTGGCGAGGGTTATAATCCCGGGGTGCATCCGGATGCTATTAAAAATGGAAATACTAATCTCGGGGATGGGCCGAAATACAAGGGGAGGGGAATAATTCAACTGACATGGAAAAATAACTATGCAGCATACTCGGCTCACAGGGGGATCGATTTTGTAACCGATCCTGAGCTTATTGCTACCGATATGGAAAACGCTATTGACGCATCTTGCTGGTACTGGCGCAACAAAGGAGCGATTTCGGAAAAATATGACGCCAAGGGCGATATAAATATCATCGTGGATCACGAGAAAAATAATGTCAGATTGGTTACGCTGGCCGTTAATGGTGGACATAATGGATTGCCCGAGCGCCAGGAGCTTTTTGATCGAATCAAGAAAGAGTGGGGATTGGTTTGATGATTTTAAAAATAAATATGTTGCTAAAATTTGGCTTGATTTATGCGATCTTTGTGATTGTGTCGTCAGTTGCTTCTGCTGAGATTTCCAATGGACTCTCGATAAATAAAAAAGGGGAAATCCGTGATTGTAGCGGTTCGTCAACGTGCAGAAGCATTGAGCCAGCCGGCGATCTAAAAAAGGCCATTGAGGACGGTTACGAGAATTTGGCTATTGTTGATATTTATAAAGATGGAAGTAAAGAAATTGCAGCCACGAGTGGTGGGGCGGATGGTTGTTCGAAATTTTTCTCTTATGATCGTACGTCGCGCAGATTTTCCGTCTTGAGATTCTCGGATCGGGATATATGTAATTTTCGAGTCGAAGGGGGTAGATTGATTAGTTCGTATCGGTTTGATGGAAAGCAATATGAGGATGTCTATAAACTCGAGAATGGAGGATATCAAATCGCAATAAGTGATGCGTGTGTTGGATGTGATGAGGTTTCTCGTTCTGTGTACGCTGATGGGAAAATTTCTGAAAAAATAATCGTCACCAATCAGCGGGGCTATGTGAAGCGCACGCCGGTAATTACGACGGTTGTTGCGGATAAGGCTGGATTATACGATGACCATTCGGGTTCTTCCTTGGCAAAAATGTATTTGCTGAGAGGGGATAGAGTTCAGCTCGCGGATTTCAATAGTGAAAACGGCCTTTGGTATCTTGTAAAATATTTTACGAGGCGGCATGGTGCTATACTCAAATGGATTAAATGTGAAGACTTGGCTATATGCGAGTAGATCGGATTCCATTAAAAGATGCTGAGTCGATGGGTAAGGTATTGAGATTGAATGGCGTTAGGTGGGGGTGTGAAATTATGAATATAGGGTGGAATTTCTGTTGTCGTGAACTCGGATATCCGAGATAGGGTGAGATATGTCCATTAATTTCGTTCGAGTCGGTGATTCTACGGACCACGGAGGCAAAGTCGAAACTGGCTCGTCATCGATGAAATTTGATGGCCGCTACGTCGCCCGTAAAGGCGACCGCGTGTCGTGTCCGCAGCATCCTGAGGTGTCGCCGAATCTCGTCGAGGAAGGCGACGAATCGATGAAGGACGACGGCATTCCGGTTGCACGACACGGCCATCGCGCTACATGCGGCTGTCATCTGATTTCGAGTCTCGGGTGACGCTAAACAGCAGCGCGAGGCCCGGCCATTAATGCGGCCGTGCCCATGCAGTATTGCGTCTTCACCCTGACGATCGCGATCTCACCAATACCAGCCGCGTGCCCGCGAAGCAACTCGGTCGGGTCTTGGCGAACACGATGTCGCGTGCCTTATCGATCGAGAGTTCCGGCAACAGCACGGCGAGTCGGGTGCGATCGGCGAGCCGGGAGGGCTGGTGTAACGCACGGCGAACATCGGCCCGCTGGCGTCGTACGCAGGACAAATCAACCGGTTGACGTTGGCCAGCAAGCGTTCGCTGCCATGCGGACGATCGGAATCGTGGAACATCCCGCCTGCATGTTGAGCGAAAGCAGCGCTCGTTTTGGGGAGACGGTGTCGGACATTACGTTTCTCCTGAGTGGCCGATGCAGAAGGAGAATCGAAAAGACCCCGTCCGGAACCGGTGGGGCCTGTGGGAATCGGTGACGCTACGATATTGCGCGCACTCGCCGCACGGGCCCGCCGAAGGCGATCGTGCGTGTGGTCGCCGGAAGGGTGATCGTGGTGTTGTGCATTGGTCAATGATGTCCGATGCGCGCGGCGTCAATGACGCTTCACACACCGGGCATCCCCCCACCGCTCAGTCCAACGCCTTCCCCGCCTTTTCATCCATGCAACGAATCGCGAGCAACGTCATCGCGCCGCAACCGATCGCATACCACGCCGGCGCATTCGGATTCCCGGTTGCCGCGATCAGCCACGTGACGAAAAATTGCGCGAAGCCGCCGAAGATCGCGACGCCCACGCTGTACACCAGCGCACCGCCCGTCGCCCGCACCGCACGCGGGAACAACTCGCCGAGCATGGCCCCCGTCGCGCCGATGTTGATCGCATGCACGATCGACAGCGCGGCGATGATCGACAGCAGCGACGTGGCGCCCGGCCAGCGGTTCAGCGCGATGAACGCCGGGTAGATCGCGGCCATCAGCGCGATGCGCGTCCACCAGACGATCCGGTTGCGCCCGAACAGGTCGGACAGGTGGCCGCCGATCGGCGTCACGAGCATCAGGATCGCGCCGGCGACGCAGCCGGCCGTCATCGACAGCCAGGTCGGCAGATGCAGCACCTGCACGCCGTAGATCGCCATGTAGAACACGATGATGTAGTGGATCGACGTGCCGCCGATCGTCACGCCGAGGCCCGCGAACACCGCCTTGCCGTGATGGCGCAGCACGTCGGCGAGCGGCAGCGACGCGACCGGCTCGTCGTGCGCGGCGGCAGGTGCGGCGGCCGGTACCTCCTCGACGGTGCGGCGCAGCCAGTAGCCGAGCGGCACGAACAGCGTGCCGATGATGAACGGCACGCGCCAGCCCCAGCTTTCGAGTTGCGCGGCGTTCAGCGTCGACGTCAGTGCAACGCCGGTGAGCGCGCCGGCGAGTGCGGCGAGCCCCTGGCTCGAGAACTGGAACGACGCGTAGAAGCCGCGCCGATGCTGCGGCGCCTGCTCGAGCAGCAGCGTCGTCGACGCGCCGACTTCGCCGCCCGACGCGAACCCCTGCAGCAGGCGCGCGAGCACGAGCAGCAGCGGTGCGGCGATGCCGATCTGCGCGAAGGTCGGTGCAACCGCGATCGTCGCGGTGCCGAGCGCCATCAGCAGCAGCGTGAGGATCATCGCGTTCTTGCGGCCGGCACGGTCGGCGTACATGCCTATCACGAGCCCGCCGAGCGGACGCGTGACGAAACCGACGCCGAAGCTCGCGACCGCGAGCATCAACTGCCCGAACGGCGAATGCACGGGAAAGAACAGCTTGCCGATCAGGATCGCGAAGAAGCTGTAGACCGTGAAGTCGTAGAACTCGAGCGCGTTGCCGACGGCGGCGGCCGCGATCAGCCGGCGTTTCTTCGCGGCGGCGCGGGCATCGACCGGCGTACCGGCGAACGGAAGTGCAGACGTTTCCATGGGGTTCCCCCGATAAGCGCGAAACTGCGTGATGAAGGGCCGTCAGGCGGCGAGCCAGGCTTCGGCGACGCGCACCCAATAGCTGGCGCCGATCGCGAGGATGTCGTCGTTGAAGTCGTAGCCGGGGTTGTGCACCATGCAGCCGCCCTTGCTGCCGATCCCGTTGCCGATGAACGCGTAGCAGCCGGGGCGCGCTTCGAGCATGAACGCGAAATCCTCGCTGCCCATCAGCGGTGCGGCTTCGGTTTCGACGCGTTCGGCGCCGAGCATCTGGCGCGCGATGTCGGCCGCGAACGCGGTCGGTTCCGCGTGATTGACGAGCACCGGGTAGCCGTAGTCGTAGTCGACTTCCGCGCTCACGCCGAAGCTTTCCGCCTGGCCTCTCGCGAGTGCTTCGATGCGGCGCGCGAGCAGCGCGCGCACGTCGGCGTTCAGCGCGCGTACCGACAGCTTCATCACGACGGTCTCGGGAATGATGTTGAACGTCTCGCCGGCCTGTACGCTGCCGACCGTGATCACGGCCGCCTGCTGGGCGTCGACCTCGCGCGCGACGATCGTCTGCAGCGCGACCATGATGCTGCCCGCGGCCGACATCGGATCGCGCGCGAAATGCGGCATCGCGCCGTGGCCGCCGATGCCGCGCAGCGTGATCGTCACGCGGTCGGCCGACGCCATCGCGGCGCCGGTGCGGAAGGCCATGTCGCCGGCCGCGCGGCCCGGCATGTTGTGGATCGCGAAGATCGCGTCGCACGGGAAACGGTCGAACAGGCCGTCGTCCATCATCGCCTTCGCGCCGCCGAAGTTTTCCTCGGCCGGCTGGAAGATCAGGTTCAGCGTGCCGGAGAACTGGCGCGTCGCCGCGAGGTGACGCGCCGCGCACAGCAGCATCGCGGTATGGCCGTCATGGCCGCACGCGTGCATCTTGTTCGCATGGCGGCTCGCGTACGGCAGGCCCGTGGCTTCGGCGAGCGGCAGCGCGTCCATGTCGGCGCGCAGCCCGACCGTGGGCGTGCCTTGCCCTTCGCGCAGCACGCCGACGACACCCGTCTTGCCGATGCCGCGATGCACTTCATAGCCCCAGCCGGTGAGCAGCTCGGCGACGAGGTCGCTCGTGAGCGTCTCTTCGAACGCGAGCTCGGGATGGGCGTGGATGCGGCGGCGCACCTCGACCAGCTCGGGAGCGATCGCGGCGATACCGGGGATGACGGGGTTCACGGCTTGCAGCATGGGGTCTCCAGTGGGGCCGAAGGGCGTTTGACGCGTATATGACGAGCAAGCATATAAATTTCTTTTGCGTACCAGAAGCTGATAAATTGCTTTGGTGCACACCACCGGTTGCCGCTCGGGAATACCCTGAGCCGGTAACGCCGCGATGCACGGGGTTTCCACGGATCACGCGTTGCCGCCATGAAATACCATCAGTTGAAAGCGTTCGTCACCGTTGCCGAAGAAGGCAGCATCCGTGCGGCCGCACGGCGCCTGAACGTGTCGCCGGCGGCGCTGACGAAGGCGGTCAAGGAACTCGAGATCGCGCTCGGCGTGTCGCTCGTCGTGCGTACCGCGCGCGGCGTTCAGCTCACCGCGTTCGGCCAGCAATTGCAGGTGCGCGCGCGGCTGATCGTCGCCGAAATGCAGCGCGCCCGCGACGACATCGAGCAGGCACAGGGGGCGATGACGGGCTCCGTGTCGGCGGCGATCACACCGGCGGCCGCGGTGACGATCCTGCCCGACGCGTTTCGGGCATTCCGGCGCCGCTTCCCAGTGGCGCGCGTCAACCTGATCGAAGGGTTTCCGGGCGTCGCGCTGCCGCGCCTGCACGACGGCTCGCTCGATTTCGCGGTGGCGGTCGTCGTCCCCGAACTGCTGGCGGCCGAGTTCGACCATGCGGAGCTTTACGCGAGCCGCTCGCTGATCGTCGCGCGCAAGGGGCATCCGCTCGCGTCGGCCACGTCGCTCGCCGATCTCGTCGACGCCGACTGGCTGATGAACCCGTCGCCGGAAAGCTCGACGCAGGTGTTGTTCAATTCATTCGTCGCGTACGGGCTGCCGGTGCCGGCGCGCGTCGTCGAATGCCCGAGCTTCGGGCTCGCACACAGCCTGATGACCGGTTGCGACCTGATCGCATCGATGCCCGAGCAATTGCTGCAGGGCGAGTGGGCGCGCGACCAGCTCGCGGTGTTGCCGATTCGCGAGCGGCTGCCGGGTGTCTCGGTACAGGTCGTCACGCGCCGCGACAGCCCGCTGACGCCGGCCGCGGCGATGCTGCTCGACTGCTTGCGCGATTCCGCGCGGCGCAAGGGGTTGCGGTGAACCCGAGTTCCACGGCAATCATGTAGTCATCCTGATGATGACCACCCCGACAAGCGACCGGCGGCCGGCCGTTCCGACGTATGCCGCGCGAGCCGGTATGATATCGGCCGGCCCGCCGCTCCGGCCGGCCTCCAATCCATCACTATCCGGCATCCAGCAATCAGAGGCATCACATGACCAGTGCAACCCAATTCGACAACGTATCGGTCGTCAAGCGCGCGAACGTCTATTTCGACGGCAAGTGCGTGTCGCATACCGTGCTCTTCCCGGACGGCACGCGCAAGACGCTCGGCGTGATCCTGCCGTGCGCGCTCAACTTCGGTACGGACGCGCCCGAATTGATGGAAGTGCAGGCCGGCAAGTGCCGCGTGAAGCTCGACGGCAGCAGCGAATGGCAAACCTATGGCGCCGGCGAGTCGTTCTCGGTGCCGGGCAAGAGCCGCTTCGACATCGAAGTGCTCGAGACGCTCGATTACGTCTGCAGCTACCTGTAAGCGCGGGCGGCAGAAAAAGAAAAAGCCCCGTCGAAACGGGGCTTGTCGCAAGCGGATGGCGCAAGGCCATCCGGAGCGCCTGTTCGATTTACAGGCAGGCGTTGATGTCGCCGGCCGACGAGGCATCGCCGCCGCGGAAACCGACCCAGGTTTTCGCGTTCGCGGCGTTGGCCGGGCGCACCACGGCGGCAGCGCCGTTCGGCGGCTGCTGGCCCGGTGCATAAACGGCCATGGCGAGGCCGTTCGCCAGTTCGTACTGCGACGTCACTTGCTGTTGCGACTTGTCGGCCCACGTCTTGGCGATGCACTGCGCGACCTGGTCGGCGGGCTTTTGGCTTTGTCCCACGTTCTGCAGGGCAGAATCGGCTGCATGAGCAGAAAATGCCACGGTCAATGCGATGAGCGGTAAGTATTTCGCGTTCACGTTATCTCCCTCGAGTCGTGATTGATTAGGTGGGATCCGCAGTAGTACTGCGTGCTAGTGAGATCGCATCGGGCGAGCACGGTTCCGGCTATTCCGAAACAAGTTGTTAACGCGCTTGCCAAATGGCGGCTCCGGTGCTGTGCAGCGTTGCTGCGATGCGGCATGCGTCGTCTGCGACTCGACGTCATGTGTTGCCCGGTCGGCGCGCGGTCCGGTCGTGTGGTGTCGTGACGGCCGCGGCAAACGGCATGTGCGTGCATGCCGTGCCGCGACTCTTTATCAGATGGCGAAGTGGAATGGCTGATTGATGGCCCCGTCGCATGGACACCATCATGACAAACTTTCGCCCGTCGAACTGTTAACCAACTTTAAACGCGGGACGCGACCGAATGCGATGCAGCACGCGGGGGCATCAGCCCGCCTCGCGGGTGCCTGCGTCGCGCAGGTTGACCGGGACGATGGGGCGGAAGCGCTCGCGCTTCTGTTCGTCGTCGAAGTGATGGCGCGCGGGCTTGATCAGGTCGCTGCGCGACACGATGCCGATGACGCGTAGCGATTGCTCGTCGTCGACGACGGGCAGGCGTTCGAGGCCGAGCATCGCGAGTCGCGATGCGACGACGCGGCACGTTTCGTGCGCGAGCGCGACGACCGGCACGCGGTTGGCGAATGCATCGGAAATCGGCGACTCGGCGCCTGCCTCTGCGCGCTGCGCATCGAGCGTCGCACGATCGACGAGGCCGAGCAGGCGGCCGTGCTGCACGACCGGGTACGCGCGATGCGTCTGCTTCGCGCCGAAGTAGCGCGACTCGACGGTAGCGAGCGTCGTCGCGCCGTCGATCGCGACGACCCGGTCGGCCGACGTCATGACTTCGCCGATGTCATGGCGCTCGAGCGGATCGACGCCGTATTCGCGATAGATGTGATAGCCGCGACGCGCGATCTTCTCCGTCATGATCGAACGCTTCATCACGATGGTCGAGAAACCGTGCGCGACGAGCGTCGCCGCGAGCAGCGGCAGCAGCGCGTTCGCGTCGTGCGTGAGGCCGAATGCGAACACGATCGCGGTCAGCGGAGCGCCGAGCGTGGCACCGAGCGTCGCGGCCATGCATACGAGCGGCCACAGCGCCGGATCGCCGCCCGGCAGCATCGGCGACAGCACGGTGCCGAGGCCGGCGCCGAGCATCAGCAGCGGCGCCAGCACGCCGCCCGACGTGCCCGAGCCGAGCGCGATCACCCACATCACGGCCTTCACGACCAGCAGCGCAAGTGCGATCTTCAACGCGATGTGCTGATGAAGCAGATCGCCGACCACGTCGTAGCCGACGCCGAGCGCGCGCGGTTCGAGCCAGCCGCCGATGCCGATCGCGATCGCGCCAAGCGCGGGCCACCACATCCAGTGCACAGGCAGCTTCGCGAAGGTGTCCTCGACGCGATAGAGTGCCGCCGACAGGCCGCACGCGAGCATGCCCGACAGCAGGCCGGCGACGATGCACGACAGCAGCGCGACGGGCGTCGGCACGGCCGTCGTCAGCGGAAACAGCGGATCGACGCCGAAGCACACCGCGCGTGCGAACCCGGCCACCGCGCACGCCAGCGCGACCGGCAGGAAACTGCGCGGACGCCATTCGAACAGCAGCAGCTCGACCGCGAGCAGCACCGCGGCGACCGGCGTGCCGAACACGGCCGTCATGCCGGCGGCCGCACCGGCCACGAGCAGCGTCTTGCGCTCGGCGGCGGTCACGTGCACGCATTGCGCGACCAGCGAGCCGAGTGCGCCGCCCGTCATGATGATCGGGCCTTCGGCGCCGAACGGGCCGCCGCTGCCGATCACGACGCCGGACGACAGCGGCTTCAGGATCGCGACCTTCGGCGACATGCGGCTCTTGCCGAACAGGATCGCCTCGATTGCTTCGGGAATGCCGTGGCCGCGGATCTTCCGCGAACCGAAGCGCGCCATCATCCCGACGATCAGCCCGCCGATCACCGGGATCACGATCACCCATGCGCCGAGCGTGTTGTTCGCCGGAGAGCGGTCGGCGAACGAGAGCTGCTGGAAGAAGAACAGGTTCGTGAACAGGTGGATCAGGCTCGACAGCACGAACGCGGCGAGCGTGCTGAGCAGGCCGATCCCGGCGGCAAGCAACGCGATCCCGGGCAGGCGTTCGTTGGGCGCGAAATCGCGTTTGTGTGGTGCGTTCATCGGCGTGGCAAGGGCAAGGGTCAGTAATCGATCCGGGGCACCTGGAACGTGTCCTTGAGCGACTTCAGCTCGGCGCGATGCATGGCCGCGAGGCGGGCGAGCAGCGTTTCGCCGGCCGGCTCGAGGTGGACCTCGACCTGGCGGCGATCGGCTTCGCTCGGCTTGCGCTTCACGAGCCCGAGCGCTTCGCAGCGCGTCACCAGTGCGACGACGCCGTGATGCTGCGCCTGCAGGCGTTCCGCGAGCTCGCCGATGGTCGCCCATTCGCGATGCGGATAGCCCTTGATGTGCAGCAGCAGCAGGTATTGCAGCGGCGTCACGCCTTCGCTTTGCGCGGCGCGTTCGGAGAAGCGCTCGAAGCGGCGCATCTGGTAACGGAACTCGGACAGTTGCTGGAAATCGCTCTTGTTCAGCGCGCGTCGGGTATCGTTCATCGAGGTCGGTCGTACGGGCGGTTTCGGTAGCGTCAAATATATCATAACATGATATAAATAAACGATATTGGGCGGAATGGAGATGTTCCGCGCTGCGTCAGCCGTTTTGTGGCGTCACGTGCGTTACGCGGCCTCGAGCATTTGGGTCTGCCGATAAAGGCCCGTCACGAGATCCGTCTGCGTCATGATCCCGACGAGCCGGCGCGACGCATCGACGACCGGAATGTGGTGGTGGCCCGAATGCGTGAACAGCGGCACGAGCGCGGTGATCGGCATCGTTTCCGGCGCGCACGCGACGTCGCGCGTCATCACGGTGGCGACGCTCGCAGGCCGGCCGCCGAGCGATTGCGGCAGCCGCGCGGACAGGCGTTGCCACAGCGGGGCCGGGCGGCGCGGCTGGCGCGTGAGGTCGGCGCGCGTGACGATGCCGGTCAGGCGGCCTTCGCCATCGACCACCGGCAGTGCCTTCACGCAGTGACGGTCGAGCAGTGTCAGCGCGGCCGTTACCGACGTCGACGGTGCGACCTCGATCGCGTGTTTCGTCATGAGGTCGGCGCAAGTGAGCTGGCCGAACGTGCGCGTATAGGCCTGCATCTCGGTTTCGCGCAGCAGCGTTTCGAGATCGTCCGGATCGACGTCGAGCCATTCGCCGCGGCGCTTCAGCACCGCGTCGAGATCGCTGCGCATGAAGCCGCCGTGCGCCGGCACGGCGCCGCCCGCCCGCGGTTTCGCTTCGGGACGTACGCCGCCATGCGGGTAGCGATGCCCGGTCAGCGCGTGATACGCGAGCGCGGCCGACAGCAGGATCGCCGATTGCAGCGCGATCGGCTCCAGCACGAAACGGAAGCCGAGCGAGTGGATGGCCGGGCCGCCGACCACGGCTGTGAGCGCGACGGCGCCCGACGGCGGGTGCACGCAGCGCAGCGCGAACATGCCGCCGATCGCGCACGCGGTCGCGACCGCGGCGGCCGTGACCGGATCGGCGAGCCATTGCGCGCAGGCAACGCCGACCGTCGCCGCGACGAGATTGCCGCCGATGATCGACCACGGCTGCGCGAGCGGGCTTGCCGGCACCGCGAACAGCAGCACCGCCGATGCCCCCATCGGCGCGACGAGCAGCGGCACGAGGCCCGGCTCGCCGGGTAGCAGCCGCATCGTGGCGCCGACCGTCGCGATTCCCACGAGCGCACCCGTGCACGAACGCAGGCGCTCGCGCCAGCCAAGCGATATCGGATGCGGAAGGAAGCTGTGCAGCCATTGCCGCAACGTGCGGCGCGATGGAGGGGAGCCTGGTGACATGAACGGGCGAGCGGTAAAAGTGACGGCGCGGTGCACGCGCGGTGACGAGAGCGGAATTATATCGTGTTGTGATATAAATTGCCGCGCGGCATCAAGCCGTTGCGCACGGGGGAGCCCGAGTCTTGCGAAAACCTTTCGTCCGATGAAAGCTTCGGGGGCGGACAATCGCGCAAATTTGTCTGCGGCGGCGTACAATTCCGGCCACTGAATCCCCCGTCATGCCAGAACCACGTACGCGATGCCCGCTCTCCCGCCTTTTCCCCGGCTCGCTGATCGATTCGACGTGGTTCGCGGCCGCGTTCCGTTTCCCCTCTGACGCGAGCGCCGCCGACGCCTCCCCACTGACTCTCCCCAAGCCAATCCAATGGACATGCTCGAAAACATGCGCCTGTTCGTGCGCGTTGTCGAAGCCGGCAGTTTTACTGCGGTCGCGAAGGAAATCGACGCGACCACCGCGCAGGTGTCGCGCGCGGTCTCGAACCTCGAAGCGCACGTACAGACGCGCCTGCTGCATCGCACGACGCGCCACCTCGGTCTGACCGAAAGCGGCGAACGCTATTTCGAGCGCGCGAAGTCGATCCTCGCGGAAATCGACTACGCGAACGCCGAGGCGCGCAACGCGCTGCTGCGGCCGAGCGGCAAGATGCGCATCCATGCGATGACGGGGCTCGGGCAGAGCCATGTCGTGTCGTCGATCGTCCGGTACCAGGAGGACAATCCCGACGTGTCGGTCGAGCTGACGCTTGCGCAGCGGATGCCGAATCTCGTCGAGGAGGGTTACGACGTGTCGATCGTGACGGCGTCGCAACTGCCCGATTCAGGTTATGTCGCGCAGACCTGCGGCACGAGCTGCAGCGTGCTCGTCGCGTCGCGCGAATACCTGGCGCGGCACGGTACGCCGCAGACGCCCGACGAACTGCCGAACCACGTGTGCCTGCGCCTCGACACGCCGGCGTCGCCGGCCGGCGAATGGCGGCTCGAGCGCAGCGACGGCGAGGAGGCGGTCTACGAACTGCAGCCGGCGCCGTTCCAGGTCAACGTGCCGGACGCGCTGTGCGTCGCGGTGCGCGCCGGGCGCGGGATCGCGTGCGTCGCGCTGTACACGGTGCTCGACGACATTCGCGAAGGGCGGCTGATCCGCGTGCTGCCCGAGTATCGGCTGCAGACGGTGAGCGTGTACGCCGTGTATGCGACGCGCCGTTATCTTGACGCGAAGATCCGCACCTTCCTCGATCACCTGCGCACGACGCTCACGCCTGCGCTGGAGAACGACCTGCGCGAGCTCGAGCGGCTGACGATCGAACCGGCACCGGGCGGCCGCAAGCGCGCGTGACGGCCCGCCTGCGCGCGGCGGCGGCGTTCACGCGGCCGGCGCGATGCGGATCCGCTCGAAGCGGCCCGCGAGCCACGTGTATGCGGCGATGCCGATCAGCCCGTGCGCGGCGACGAACCACAGCGCGCCGGCAAACGAACCCGTGCTGGCGACGAAGTAGCCGATCGCGAGCGGCGTGACGATCCCGGCGATGTTGCCGAGGCCGTTGAACACGCCGCCGCTCAGCCCGACCATGCCTTCCGGCGCCGTATCGGCGAGCACGGCCCAGCCGACCGCCGCCAGCCCCTTGCCGAAGAACGCGATCGTCATCAGCGCGATCACGATCGCGTTCGACGACGCGCCGTTCGCGAGCACGAGCAGCGTCGCCATCGCCATCCCCGCGACGAACGGCGTCTTGCGTGCCTTCGACGGATGCAGTCCACGCCGGATCAGCCAGTCCGACAGCACGCCGCCGAGCACGCCGCCCGTGAACCCGCAGATCGCCGGCAGCGCGGCGACCCAGCCGGCTTCCATGATCGTCATCCCGCGCCCCTTGATCAGGTAGATCGGAAACCACGTGATGAAGAAGTACGTGAGTGCCGTGATGCAGTACTGGCCGATATAGATCGCCCACAGGTTCCGATGGCGGAACAGTTGCGATGCGTCGTGCCACGACACGCGCGGCCGGTGGCGCACGCGATTCGCCTCGAGATCGACGAGCGCGCCGTGTGCGCGCAGGTAGTCACGCTCCGCATCGGTCACGCGCGGGTGGCCGTGAGGTTCGCGATACCACGCGAACCACAGCACCGCGAGCGCGATGCCGAGCAACCCCATCCACAGGAACACGTGCTCCCAGCCGAGCGCGTGCGTGAGCCAGGCCATCGCGGGCGTGAACAGCACGACGGCCATGTACTGCGCGGAATTGAACAGCGCCGACGCGGTGCCGCGTTCGGCGGTCGGGAACCAGCAGGCGACGATCCGCGAATTGGCGGGGAAGGCCGGCGATTCGACGAGGCCGAGCATGAAGCGCATGACGAACAGCGCGAGCGTCGCGCCCGCACCCTGCACGGCGAGCCAGCCGACCGTGCCCTGCAGCATCGTGAAGACCGACCACAGCAGCAGGCTCAGGCCGTACACGCGCCGCGCGCCGAAGCGGTCGAGCAGCCAGCCGCCCGGGACCTGGCCGATCGCATAGGCCCAGGCGAACGCGGAAAAGACGATACCGAGCTGCACGGGCGTCAGCCCGAGGTCGTGCGCGACGCCGGTGCCGGCGATCGACATCGTCGCGCGATCCGCGTAGTTGATGACGGTGACCGCGAAAATCAGCGCGAGGACCGTGTAGCGGACGCGGCCGATCGTGCGCGACGCGGCGGGGGAGGCGGCGAGGGCGGCGCCGCTGGATCGATTGGGCATGCGTGTCTCCTGGCCTCCGTCGGGCGGAGGCATCGGTTGTCGTATCGAGGATGCCGGCCGTACGGCCGCGCCGCGGTCAGCCGGTGACGCTGGTCGGCGGGCGCTGGCCCGCGAAACACGCGGCGAGGTTGGCGAGCACGATCCGGCCCATCTCTTCGCGCGTTTCGTGCGTGGCGCTCGCGCGGTGCGGCTGCACGACGACGCGGTCGAGTTCGAGCAGCGCGGCCGGGACATGCGGCTCGTTCGCGAACACGTCGAGGCCGGCGCCGGCGATCGTGCCGTCGGCCAGCGCGCGTACGAGCGCGGCCTCGTCGACCAGCTTGCCGCGCGCGACATTGATCAGGAATCCTTGCGGGCCGAGCGCGGCGAGCACGTCGGCCGTCACGAGCACGTTGCCGTGATCGGCCGATGCCGCGATCACGAGCACGTCGCTGTCGCGCGCGAGCGCGGCGAGATCGGGCACGTAGCGATAGCCGCTGTCGCGGTGCTCGCGCGGGCCGAAGTAGCTCACGGGCATCCGGAACGCCTGCGCGCGCTGCGCGATCGCGCGGCCCACGCGGCCGAGCCCGACGATGCCGAGCCGCTTGCCGGTGACCTGCGTCGCGAGCGGCTGGGCCGTCTTGCCCCAGCGGCCGGCGCGCACGATCCGCTCGCCGGCGCCGAGGTCGCGCAGTGTCATCAGGATCAGCCCCAGCGCCATGTCGGCCACGTCGTCGGTCAGCACGTCGGGTGTCGTCGTCACGTGGATGCCGCGTGCGCGTGCGCGATCGAGATCGACCGCATCGGTGCCGATGCCGTTGATCGCGACGATCTCGAGCGCGCTCAGCCGGTCCATCAGCGCGGCGGACAGGCCGTTCGCGCCGCCGGTCACGACACCCCGAATGCGCGAGGCCACGCGATCGAGCAGCGCGTCGGGTTGCGCGGCCGCATACGGCCGGTGCACCGCGTAACGGGCGGACAGTTCGGCGTCGATGGTGTCGGGGAGCGGCTGGGTCAGCAGGATGTCGATGGTCATGAAGGTCTCGGTCGTCGTGTTCGGCGCGGGCCGTGCATCAGGTGGAACCGAGTATAGGAATCGCATCGATATCGGTCTAACATCAAAAGACTATCGATTGATTCAAGATTTGGATGATTGAACTACACCAGCTTCGCTGCTTCGTCGCGGTGGCCGAGGAACTGCATTTCGGCCGCGCGGCCAAGCGGCTCTTCATGACCCAGCCGCCGCTCAGCCGGCAGATCCAGCTGCTCGAGCACGCGCTCGGCATCGCGCTGCTCGAACGCAGCAGCCGGCAGGTCAGCCTGACCGCGGCCGGCGAGCGCTTCCTGCGCGATGCGCGGCACATCCTCGAATTCTCGGCACGGGCCGAGCAGGCCGCGCAGCGCGTCGCGCACGGCGGGGCCGGCCGCATCACGCTCGGCTTCACGGCCGTCAGTGCGTACCGGATGATTCCGGTGCTGCTCGCGCATGCCGCGCATGCGCTGCCGGACGTCGACGTCGAATTGCGCGAAATGGTGTCGACCGTGCAGATCGACGCGCTCGCGTCGCGGATGCTCGACGCGGGTTTCGTGCGCCAGCGCGCGGCGCGCCAGCCGCTGGAATACCGGCTCGTGCAGCGCGAGCCGATGCTCGTCGCGGTCGCGCAAGGCGCGCCGCTCGCCGGCTACGAGCAGATCGGCCCCGACGAGCTCGACCGGCAGCCGTTCATCGCGTACTCGCCGAACGAGGGGAAGTACTTCCACGACATGATCTCGGGGATGTTCGCGGGCGCCGGGCGGCTGCCGAACTACCTGCATTACGTCGGGCAGACGCATACGATCCTCGGCCTCGTGCGCGCGGGGCTCGGCGCGGCGCTGGTGCCGGCATCGGCGCGCGAGCTTCACGTCGACGGCGTGGTGTTCCGGCCGCTGGCGGGCGTCAATGTCGCGGCCGAGCTGTATCTCGCGTGGCGGGCGGACAACGATAATCCGGCGCTGCCGGTGTTCAACGCGATGGTCGAGCGGTTTCTGACCGAGAGCACGGACGACGTGGGCGTCTAGCGGCGTTTGCTCGCACGAGCGGGCGCCGGCGTGCGCCGAAAAGTCTGTCGTCTGACGATTCGATCCGCCGTTCGAATTGTTTCGGCTGCAGCCGAAAATGTGCAGGAAGCGGCCAATTTTTGTCCGGTTTTCGCGAAAAAACGCGCTGCACGCCCCCTTGGTTTTCATTTTAGGCAGGGGAAACCCTCATTTTTCCTTATCGGTCATCGTATTACTGTATCGATACACTAAATCGATACAGTGACGTCGCGAGGCGCACTGCAAAGGAGACGGCTCATGAATACCTACACCCGGCGGCGCTTCCTGCAGACGGTGTCGGCGGCCACGCTCGCGGCCGCGGGCGGCTTGCCGGAAAGCGTGCGCGCGCAGCAGCCGGTCGTCGCGCTGCGCTGCTCGTCGTCGATGCCGGCCGACCGGAACGCCGCGCACTACGTGTGGTACGAGCGTCTCGCCGCGAACCTGAAGGCGAGCGTGGGCGATGCGATCCGGGTCGACTACTTTCCGAACAGCCAGCTCGGCAAGGAAAACGACGTCGTGCAGCAGGTCAAGATCGGCGCGATCGACATGATGATCGCGGGCTCGTCGATCTGGGCCACGATCGCGCCGGAGCTCGGGATGCTCGATCTCGGCTACCTGTTCGACAGCTACGCGCATGTCGCGAAGGCGCTCGACGGGCCGGTCGGCACGAGCCTGAACACGCTGCTGCAAAAGCGCGCCGGATGTTCGGTGCTGACCTGGGGCTCGCATTTCGGCGGCCGCTGCGTGTTCACGAAGCAGCCGGTGACGGCGCTGGCGGGACTGAAGGGGACGAAGCTGCGCGTGCTGCCGACGCCCGCGTTCATGGACACCTTCAAGGCGATGGGCGCGGTGCCGACGCCGATTCCGTTCGGCGAGCTGTACATGGCCGTGCAGACGGGCGTCGTCGACGGTCTGGAACACGATCCCGCCACGGTGCTCGCGAGCCGCTTCGACGAGACCGTGAAGTCGTGCTGGCAGTCGCACCACGTGTTCGCGGCGATGACCGTCGTGATGGGGCGGCGTGCGCTCGACCGGATTCCGGCTCATCTGCGGCCGGCGTTCGAGCGCGCGGTGGCCGACGCGACCGTGCAGCAGCGTGCGATTGCCGCGCAGAAGGCCGCGCAGGCGGAGCAGGCGCTGAAGCAGCGCGGCATGTCGTTTTATCCGCTGGCCGATGCCGAGCGCGCGGTGCTGCGGCAGACGATGCGCGACCGCCTGTATGTCGCGTTCGCGAAGCAGTATCCGGCCACCGCGCCGCTGTTTCCGGCGATCGCCGCCGCGCGGGGTTGAGCGATGGACATGCATTCCGTCTCGGGTGCCGCGTCGGCGCCCGCTGCAGGCCAACCGGCGCATCGCGCCGCCCGCGTGCTCGATGCGGCGCTGCGCTGGATTGAAATCCTGTCGGCGGCGGTGCTCGCCGTCGACGTGCTCGTCGTGTTCGTGTCGGTCGTGTTCCGCTATTTCCTGCACGACCCGGTCGACTGGGCCGAGGAAGTGGCCAGTGCGCTGATGATCGTGCTGGTGTTCTTCGGCGCGGCGACGGTGCTGGGGCGCAGCCAGCATGTCGGCATCGACGTGTTTCGCGGCCGACTGCCGGCACGCTGGCAGGGCGCGCTGATCCAGGTCGGTCACTGGATCGTGGCGGCCGTCGCGCTGAACCTGCTGGTGTCGTCGTGCCAGTTGCTCGCGGATTCGTACGACCAGATGACGACGGGCGGCTTGCCGGGCTGGATCAACGGGTATCCGATGATGTTCGGCGCGCTGTTCATGACGGTATTCGCGCTCGCCAATGCGCTGAACGCGCCGCGCCGCCGGGTGATCGGCACGTTCGCGTGCTGTGCGGCGCTCGCGGTCGCCGTGTACGGCTGGAACGCACTGTGGCCCGCGCATGCGGTCGCGCCGGGCACGCTGCTCGTCGCGGGCTTCGTCGGCGGGCTGGTGCTCGGCGTGCCGATCGGGTTCGTACTGGCGTTTTCCGCGCTGCTGTATTTCCTCGCGGATCCGACGCTGCCGCTGCTCGTCTACTCGCAACAGGTGATGGCCGGTGCCGATCACTTCGTGCTGCTGGCGGTGCCGTTCTTCGTGCTGGCGGGGCTGCTGATGGAGTCCAACGGCATGTCCGCGCGGCTCGTCGAGTTGCTGCTGCGGATGTTCGGACGCGTGCGGGGCGGGCTCGGCCTGATCGTGATCTTCGCGACCGCGTGTTTTTCCGGCGTGTCGGGCTCGAAGCTGGCCGATATCGCGGCGGTGGGCGGCGTCGTGATGCCCGCCGGGCGCCGCGCACGGCAGGACCCGAACGAAACCGCCGCGCTGCTCGCGTGCAGCGCGGTGATGGCCGAGACGATTCCGCCCTGCGTGAACATGATCATCATGGGCTTCGTCGCGAACATCTCGATCGCCGGGCTGTTCGTCGCCGGGATCGTGCCGGCGGCCGTGCTGGCCGCGTCGCTCGCGGTCGTGACGGTGATCACCGGGCGCAAGATCGACGTGGCCGAGGTGTTCGTCGAGCGTCGCGCGTGGCTGCCGCTCGCGGGCGGCGCGCTCGTCGCGCTGGTCATGGTCGCGATGATCGGCAAGGGCGTGACGTCGGGTGTCGCGACGTCGACCGAGGTGTCCGCGTTTGCGGTGGTCTACGCGCTGGTCGTGGGCTGGCTCGCGTTCCGCGAACTGACGTGGCGTTCGGTCGGCCGCGTGTTCGTGCGCGCCGCATCGATGGCAAGCGGCATCCTGTTCATCGTCGCGGCGGCGTCGAGCGTGTCGTTCGCGCTGTCGATCGAGCAGATTCCGGCGCTCGTCTCGGGCACAATGACGGCGTTCGCGCATCAGTACGGCGCGACGATGTTCCTGCTGTTGTCGGCGCTGCTGATGATCGTGTTCGGCGCCGTGCTCGAAGGCGCGCCCGCGCTGATCATCTTCGGGCCGCTGCTCGCGCCGATCGCGCTGCAGCTCGGCATCAACCCGCTGCATTTCGGTACGGTCGTGGTGGTGGCGATGGGGTTCGGGCTGTTCGCGCCGCCGGTCGGCCTCGGGTTGTTCACGACATGCGCGATCACGGGCACCGAGGTCGGGCGCGTGGCCCGGCCGATGGTGAAATACCTGCTGGTGCTGTTCGTCGCCCTGGTGGCGCTGATCTTCGCACCGGCGTTTTCGTTGTGGCTGCCGGCCCGTTTCGGCCTGTAGCCCGTTCCATGCAAGACGACATGAGTACGATTCAGGACGTGGCCCGTCATGCGGCCGTTTCGGTCAGCACGGTTTCGAACGTGCTCAACGGCCGTACCGATCAGATGAAGCCGGAAACGCTCGAACGCGTGAAGGCCGCGATGGACGCGCTGCGGTACCGGCCGAGCACGCTCGCGCGCCAGCTCAAGACGGGGCAGACGCCGCTCGTCGGGCTGCTGGTGCCGTCGATGGCGAACCCGATGTACGGCTACATCGCGCGCGAGGTCGAGGCCTGCGCGCAGGAACAGTACGGTCATCGCGTGCTGATCGGCAACACGTATCGCGACGCGCGCAAGGAGGCGTCGTTCTTCGACGATCTCTACGCGCATGGCGTGCGGCGCGTGATCGTGATCTCGTCGCTCGCCGACGAAAGTCACCTCGAGCGCGCGGCCGAACGCGGGATGACGGTCGTCAGCTACGACCGCCGCGCGACGCCCGGCGAGCCATCGAAGGTCGACCATGTGACGGCCGACAACGAGGCGGCCGCGCGGCTCGCGACGCGCCGCCTCGTCGAGGCGGGCCATACGCGGCTCGCGTTCGCGACGGTGGCCGGCATCACCGTGAGCCGCAGCGACAAGATCCGCGGCTTTCTCGCCGTGGCAGGCGAGGCGGGCGGCGCCACCCAGGCGCGCGTGCTCGACGGCGGCCCCGCCAACGAATACGGCGATTCGGTGATCGTCGATGTCGGGCGTGCGCTCGGCGTCGAGCTCGCGGCCGATCCCGCCCGGCCGACCGGCATCGTCGCGGTCAACGACCTGTTCGCGCTTGGCCTGATGGCGGGGCTGCGCGACGGCGGGTTGCGGGTGCCGGACGATGTATCCGTCGTCGGGATGGACGGTCATTTCCTGTCGGCGATCTCGTGGCCGGCGCTGACCACGGTGCAATTGCCCGTTACCGAAATGGCCGGCGAGATGGTGCGGCGCGTGATGCGGCAGGAGGGCGACGCGCCGTCGGCCGCCGGGCAATGCGTGTTCGCGGACGTGACGCTCGTCGAGCGCGCGTCGGTGGCGCCGCCGCCGCATGCGGCCGGCACGAGCGGAGGCCGCGCATGACGCGCGTCTACGTCACGCATCCGGTCGGGATGATCGACCACTACTTCGGCGCCAGGGCGCTCGACGCGCTGCGCGCGATCGCGGATGTCGCCTGCAACCCGCACGATCGCGAACTCGACACGGACGAGCTGATTGCCGCCGCGCAGGGATGCGACGCGATCGTCGCGTACCGGCAGACCCCGGCACCGCGCGCGCTGTTCGCGGGGCTGCCGGCACTCGCCGCGTTCCTGCGTTGCGCGGTCGACATCCGCACGGTCGACGTCGCCGCGGCGAGCGCGTTCGGCGTGCTGGTCACGCAGGCGAGCCCCGGCTTCGGGCCGGCCGTCGCCGAATGGGTGGTCGGCGCGATGATCGACCTCGCGCGCGGGATCGGCGGCTACGCGGACGCGTACCATCGTGGCGCGCCGCCCGCGCCCCGGATGGGGCGCGAATTGCGCGGCAGCACGCTCGGCCTGATCGGCTACGGGCAGATCGCGCGCCATCTCGCACCGATCGCGACGGCGCTCGGCATGCGCGTGCTCGTCAGCGATCCGTACGTGCAGGTCGATGCGCGGCCGCTCGAACAGGTCGACTCCGCCACGTTGCTGCGCGACGCGGATTACGTCGTCTGCCTTGCCCCGGCCACGCCGGCCACCGCGAACCTGATCGATGCGGCGGCATTCGCCGCGATGAAGCCGGGCGCGTGCTTCATCAATGCGTCCCGCGGCGAACTCGTCGACGAGCAGGCGCTGGCCGACGCGCTCGACGGCGGCCGGCTGGCCGGCTGCGCGCTCGACGTCGGCCGCGCGGCGGACCAGATGCCGACGCCCGCGCTGGCCGCGCATCCGCGCGTCATCGCGACCCCGCACATCGGCGGGCTGACGCTGCCGGCGATCGAGCATCAGGCGCTGGAGACGGTCGACCAGCTCGCCGCGCTGCTCGATGGGCGCGTGCCGACCGGCGCCGTCAACGCGGCGCAGGCGACGCGGCTGGAGCGCTGGCGTTCGGCCGTCGCGTCTGCCGCACGGGGCATGCGATGACGCACGACACGACGGGCAGTCGGCCGCCGAACCCGTGCGATTGCCATATCCATATCTACGACGATGCGTATCCGCTCGCGCCGACGGCGACCTTCCGTCCCCCACATGCGCCGGTGGACGCGTATCGGCGCATGCAACAGGCGCTCGGTCTCACGCGTGTGGTCGTCGTGCAGCCGACCGGCTATGGCTTCGACAACCGCTGCACGCTTGACGCATTGGCCGCGTTCGGCCCGCAGGCGCGCGGCGTCGCGACGGTGCCGGTCGACGTGCCGGACGCCGAGCTCGAGCGGCTGCACGCGGCCGGTATCCGCGGCGTGCGCTTCATGACGCTCGCAGGTGGCGTCGCGCGCTGGGACGAACTGGAACGCCTGGCCGCGCGGATCGCGCCGCTCGGCTGGCACGTCGACGTGCAGCTCGACGGCCGGACGCTGCCGGACGTCGGGTCGATGCTGGCGTCGTTACCGGCGCGTGTCGTGATCGATCACACGGGCAAGTTCCTGACGCCGGTTGAAACGGAGGCGCCGGCGTTCGTCGCGTTGCGGCGCCTGCTCGATCGCGGCCACGTGTGGGTGAAGCTGTCCGCGCCTTACGAAACGTCGCAGTCCGGTGCGCCCGGTTACGGCGACGTCACGCGCCTCGCCGCGGTGCTCGCGCGCGAGCACGCGGCGCGTTGCGTGTGGGGCAGCAACTGGCCGCACCCGAATGCGTCGCCAGTGCCCGACGATGCAAACCTGCTGGGCTGGCTGTACGCCTGTGCCGCGGACGACGCGGCGGCCCGTACGATTCTCGTCGACAATCCGGCGGCGCTCTACGGGTTCGATGCGCGCACCTCGCCCGACGCCGCGACGTAGCTGCCGGTCGACCGGCCGGCCGCAGGCTGCGGGACGATGCCAAGCAATCCTGACTGGGCACGGGCGCTTGCCGTGCCGGCAACATGCTTACGGCGTTGAAAGTTGACGTGCGGTGCACGCTTTCGATCGGGAAAGCCACGGGCCATGCCGACCGCTTGACGCTGAATGCCGGTCGGCGCAGGATACGTTCGTGCATTTGGAGCGGGACGCGCCGGCCGCGCGGTTCCTGCACCCGCGACACGCAAAAGAACAACGATGAGCCTTTACGCCCTCGTACCGGAATACCGGCGCCGCATCCGTTCGCGCGCCGCGACGACGCTTCACCCGACGCCCGCCGCGTCACGTATCCGTCATCCCGTTTCGTACCGCACGTCGGTACACTTTCCCGTCCGCGCACGGGCCGCGACGATGAACGGCGCCGGTTCGGCCTGCCGCATCGCTCCGTCGCACGCCGCCCCCGATCACCGCATTCCGAACGGCGCCTACACCGGCGTCTCGTGACGTCCGCACGCGCCCATCCTTGCATTGCGCCGCCGGCTTGCCTGTCTGCCGGGCGGCACCGGAGTCCGAAGCATTTCGATTGAGCTTGAAAAAGCACACGTACGCAGTTCGGTTCGAGGTTCCAGGAGAAAAACTCATGTCGCAGCTTTCGAATGAAGCAAACGGCAGTTCGGGGAGTGGCAAGGTCAAGCTGATCAAGTGGGCGATCATCGTCGCCGGCGTCGCGATCGCGGCACCGGCCGCGCTGTTCATCCTGAAGGGGGTGATCGCGCTGGTCACGGCGGGCGTGATCGGTCTCGGCGCGATTTATCTGGCGCCGGTCGTCGCGATGAAGCTCGCGAACCAGAAGGTGAAGATGATCGTCGAGGAGGCGCAGTCGAATCCGATCGAGACGCTGATCAACCAGCTCGCGGAAAAGCGCCAGGACGCGCAGAAGTTCGCGGACAGCATCACCGCGTTTCGTACCGAGGTGAAGAACTTCGAGGGCAAGACGGAACTGTTCGAGAAGCAGTACCCGGACGACGCGCCACGCTTTCGCGCGCAGCTCGACACGATGAAGCAGCTGCTCGCGTTTCGCGAGGGCCGCTACAAGCAGGTGCAGGTCGAACTGAAGAATTTCGCGGCGGCGATCGACCGCGCGAAGGCGATGTGGGACATGTCGCAGGCGGCGCAGAAGATGAACAAGCTCGCGGGCCGGCAGGCGTCCGATACGTTCGAGCAGATCAAGACCGACGTGGCCGTCGATTCGGTGATGCGCTCGGTCAACAAGGCGTTCTCCGAGATGGAGACGTCGCTGATGGATAACCCCGAGGTCAAGCAGGCGCAGCAGCAGGCGGTGCTGAACGGCGGCCGCGCGCCCGGACTCGATGCGGCGAACCCCGCGCAGTTGCCGTCCAAACAACAATAACTTCCCGCAGGCCCTCAACCATGAAAAAACTTCTTGGCGCAATCGCGTTTCTGGTCGTGCTCGTCGGCGTATGGATCGTGCATCAGGGCGGCCTGTCGACGCTGATTCCCGCGCATGACGCGGCACCGTCCTCGACATCCGCGCAAAATGTCGACACCGGGCAGTCCGCGCAGACACCGCCGTCGGCGAACGTGCTGCCGGCCGGCTTCACGCCGCAGGCCAGCACGTTGAAATCGATTGCCGAGAACGGCATCGTGCGAATCTCGGTGCAGAACCCGAGCGAGCCGTTCTTCGGCGAGGACAAGGGAGCACCGCACGGCTTCAACGTCGAATTCGCGCGGCTGCTGTTCGCGGATCCGTCGTTCTCGCGCGGCGGCAAGCCGGTCGTCGTCGATACGCGCCACGAGGTCGACACGTATCCGGGCGTGCCGAAACAGCTGCTCGATACCGACGCGAAGGGGAACCACGTGGTCGACGTCGCGATGGACGGGCTGACGTTCCCGGACAACTCGCCGGCCGGCGTCGTTTATTCAGTGCCGTACGTCGACGATTTCGGCTATTCGCTGATCGTGCGGCAAGGCTCGGCGATCCGCTCGACCGACGATCTCGTCGGCAAGACGGTCGGCATCCTGAAGGGCGACCCCGACGTGCGCGCGTTCGTCACGCGCCAGTATCCGAACGTGCACTTCGTCGAGGTCGACGATTCCGATCCGGCGTTCATCGCGAAGAGCATCGACGGCCGCACGGTCGACGCGTTCATCTACGACTATCCGTTCGCGGTCAGCTCGATCAGGAATACCGACCTGAAATTCGCGGTGACCAAGCTCGACGGCTCGAGCATCGCGTACAAGATTGGCGTGCGCGCCGACGACCAGGATCTGCTGATCTACCTGAACGCCGCGATCGCGAAGCTCAAGCAGTCGCCGCAGTATCTCGACCTGTTGCGCAAATACTTCGTCAGCGACCAGACGGTGACGACCGCGGCCGCATCGGGCGAACATACGTACGTGGTGAAGGCGGGCGACACGCTAAACATGATCGCGGCGAGCAAGCTCGGCAGCGGCCAGCGCTATCGCGAGATCCAGCGCCGCAACAACCTTGCCAATCCGAACCTGATCCTGGCGGGCCAGCATCTCGTGATTCCGGTCCGGTAACGATGGCGTGACGTGAACGCGGGCGGGTGAAGGGACGTAAACGAGCGCGGCCCGGCGGAGGTGATCCGCCGGGCCGCGCGTTTTCGGGCGTCAATGGGTGATCGACAGGAACAGGTACGCGGCGAACAGCGCGAGGTGAACGACGCCGTGCAGCACCGTCGTGCGCCCCTGGCTGAGCGTGAGCGTGCTGACCAGCAAGGTGAGCGCGAGCAGCACGGTTTCCATCGGCCCGATGCCGAGCGTGAGCGGCTGGCCGACCCAGATGAACACGGCCGCGACGGTCGGGATCGTGAGCCCGATGCTCGCGAGCGCCGAACCGAGCGCGAGGTTCATGCTGGTTTGCAGGCGGTTCGCGCGCGCGGCGGTGACGGCGGCGAGCCCTTCCGGCAGCAGCACGAGCGCGGCGATCACGATGCCGACCGCGGCCTCGGGCGCACCGAGCTTCATGACCGCATGCTCGACGGCCGGCGACAGCAGCTTCGCGAGCAGCACGACCGCGACGAGGCTCGCGAACAGCAGGATCATGCTGGTCACCGCGGTGCGGTTGCTCGGCGCTGCCGCGTGCACCGCCTCGTTCGCGCTGTCGTGCGCGGCGAGGAAGTAGTCGCGGTGGCGTACGGTCTGCACGAACACGAACGCGCCGTACAGCACGAGCGACGCGACGCCGGCGAACGCGAGCTGCGATTTCGAGAAGAACGGGCCCGGCGCGGCGTTCAGGTAGTTCGGCATCACGAGCGACAGCACCGACAGCGACGCGAGTACCGCGAGCGCCTTGCTCGCGCCGCGCCCCTGGAAGTCCTGCTCGCCGTGCTTCCATGCGCCGACCAGCAGGCAGATGCCGACGATGCCGTTGCAGATGATCATCACGGCGGCGAACACGGTATCGCGTGCGAGGCCCGATTTCTCGGGGCCCGCGCCGAGCATCACCGACACGATCAGCGCGACCTCGATGACGGTCACGGCGACCGCGAGCACGAGCGTGCCGAACGGCTCGCCGACGCGATGCGCGACGACTTCCGCATGATGGACGGCGGCGAACACGGCGCCGGCGAGCGCGGCGGCGAGCACCGCGATGACGAGGCCTTCGGCCGGCACGACGCGCGACAGCGCGAGTACCAGCCAGGCGGCAAGCGGGGCCAAGAGGGTCCAGCGCGGGAGCTGGTTGGACGAGAGCGGCATGGAGGGTTTCCTGGTGCGAGTGGCGGCGCGCGACGCGCCGTCACGGGTTGACGAAGCCCGGCCGTACTATCCGCCGAACGAGGACGATGAAACCGAAGGGGGGCAGTGCGCAATGCGCTGCCCTGGGTTCGCCGCGGTGAGGCGGCGAGGGGCGCGGGCGGGCCGAAGCCCGTCGCTGGATGAAACGGTTCAAGGCGGCCGGCCGCGGACGGCGAGGCGAGTCCACGGGACGACGCGCGGGCCGTAGGCCCGGCTCCGACCCCGCAAGGGTGGCCGGCGATGGACGGCGGTGGCGGCGTGACACGCGGTTTCCCCCTGAAATCCGGCGGTTTGTCGAATTTTATCAGGCGTTCCGGGGTCACTATCTCATATTCGAACCCTTACGTTGACCTTTCGGTTCACAAAAAGTGCCCCGATCTTTCGATTTTTTATCTTTGCAGTCTCCGTAACGGTCTCTTGCACGACACATTCGGGCACGCCCTGACATAAATATACCGACCGGTCGGTTTATAATCGCTCGCACCTCCACTTCATGACGGATCGCAAGCGATGGCTGTTTCCTCTGCACAATCGGTGAACTCGGGCGCGCTGGCGCCGTCGGCCGTCGTCGGCGTGATCGGCGCCGGCGCGATGGGGGCGGGCATCGCGCAGGTCGCGGCCGCGGCCGGCCACACGGTGCTGCTGTACGACCTGAGCGAAGCGGCCTGCGACAAGGCGCTCGCGGGCATCCGCGCACAGTTCGCGCGACTCGCGGAGAAAGGCCGGCTCGAACCGGCGGACGCCGATGCGGCGGGCAACCGGATCCGTCCGGTGCGCGCGCTGGCCGACTTCGCGGGCGCCGCGTTGGTGGTCGAGGCGGCGGCCGAGCGGCTCGACGTGAAGCGCGAGATCTTCGCAACGCTCGAACGCCATGTCGACGACGCCTGCATGCTGGCGACCAACACGTCGTCCATTTCGATCACGTCGATCGCGGCCGGGCTGCGCGTGCCGCGGCGCGTCGCCGGCCTGCATTTCTTCAATCCGGCGCCGCTGATGGCGCTCGTCGAAGTGGTCAGCGGGCTGGCGACCGCTGCCGATGTGGCGCAAGTGCTCTACGCGACTGCCGCCGCTTGGGGCAAGCGGCCCGTGATGGCGAAATCGACGCCCGGTTTCATCGTGAACCGCGTCGCGCGGCCGTATTACGCGGAGGCGCTGCGCGTGCTGAACGAGCAGGGCGGCGCACCGGCCTCGATCGACGCGGTGATGCGCGAGGCCGGCGGTTTCCGGATGGGGCCGTTCGAGCTGATGGACCTGATCGGCCACGACGTGAACTTCGCGGTCACCGAATCGGTGTTCCGCGCGTACTTCAACGATCCGCGCTACACGCCGTCGCTGATCCAGCAGGAACTCGTGAACGCGGGCTTCCTCGGGCGCAAGTCGGGGCGCGGCTTCTATTCGTATGCAGATGGCGCGACGCCGCCCGCGCCCGATCTCGAACCGCCGCGCGCCGCGCCGGCCGACGTCGTGCTGTTCGCGCAGGACGGCCCGGCCGCCGTGTTGCATGCGCGCTTCGCCGAACGCATCCCGGGTGCCCGGCAGGCGGGCATGCAGCAGGACGACCTGCTCGCGACGGCCGGCCGCGCGTCGATCGCGCTGACCGACGGCCGCACCGCCACCGCGCGCGCCGCGCAGACGGGCGTGGCCGATCTCGTGCTCGTCGACCTCGCGCGCGATTACGCGCAGGCCGGGCTCGTCGCGCTGACGCGCGCGCTCCAGTGCGGCGACGCGGCCTATGCGGATGCGGTAGGCCTGTTCCAGCAGGCGGGCTTTCGCGTCGTCGGCGTCGCCGACGTGCCGGGGATGATCGCGATGCGTACCGTCGCGATGCTCGCGAACGAGGCGGCCGACACGGTGAACCAGGGCGTGTGCTCGCCCGCCGATCTCGATCTCGCGATGGAAAAGGGCGTGAACTACCCGTGCGGCCCGCTCGCGTGGGCCGATGCGATCGGCATCGGCCGCGTGTTTCGCGTGCTGTCGAACCTGGCGGCGAGCTACGGCGAGGACCGTTATCGCGTGTCGCCGCGCATCGCCGCGCTGCACGCGGCCGGCCGGACGTTCCGGTCGTGATCGTCTTGCCATTTCGAACACGATAACGACATCACTCCATTGGAGGAGCACCCCGATGACTCACCCGACGCATCCCGCCGCCGCCCTCGAACCGATCGAGACCGCCAGCCGCGACGAACTGCAGGCGCTGCAGCTCGAGCGCCTCAAGTGGTCGCTGCGCCACGCGTACGACAACGTCCCGCACTACCGCCGCACGTTCGACGCGGCCGGCGTGCATCCGGACGACCTGAAGTCGCTCGCCGATCTCGCGAAATTCCCGTTCTCGACCAAGAACGACCTGCGCGACAACTATCCGTTCGGGCTCTTCGCGGTGCCGCGCGAGCAGGTCGTGCGCGTCCACGCATCGAGCGGCACGACCGGCAAGCCGACGGTGGTCGGCTACACCGCGCGCGACATCGACACCTGGGCGAACGTGACCGCGCGCTCGATCCGCGCGGCCGGCGGCCGCCCGGGCGACACGCTGCACAACGCGTTCGGCTATGGCCTGTTCACGGGCGGTCTCGGGATTCACTACGGTGCCGAGCGGCTCGGCTGCATGGTCGTGCCGATGTCGGGCGGACAGACCGAGAAGCAGGTGCAGCTGATCCGCGATTTCGAGCCGAGGATCATCCTCGTCACGCCGTCGTACATGCTGAACCTGATCGACGAGATGGTGCGGCAGGGGATGGACCCGGCCGAATCGTCGCTGAAGATCGGCATCTTCGGCGCCGAGCCGTGGACGCAGGCGCTGCGCGAGGAGGTCGAAACGCGCGTGGGCATCGACGCGCTCGATATCTACGGGCTGTCGGAAGTGATGGGCCCGGGTGTCGCATGCGAATGCGTCGAGACGAAGGACGGCCCGGTGATCTGGGAAGACCATTTCTATCCGGAGATCATCGATCCCGTCACGGGCGAAGTGCTGCCCGACGGCAGCGAGGGCGAGCTCGTCTTCACGTCGCTGACGAAGGAGGCGATGCCGGTGATCCGCTACCGCACGCGCGACCTCACCGCGCTGCTGCCGCCGACCGCGCGCGCGATGCGCCGTCTCGCGAAGATCACGGGCCGCTCCGACGACATGCTGATCGTGCGCGGCGTGAACGTGTTCCCGAGCCAGATCGAGGAGATCGTCGTCGCGCTGCCGCAGCTGTCGGGCCAGTTCCAGATCACGCTGTCGCGCGACGGTCACATGGACCGGCTCGACCTCGCGGTCGAGCTGCGCTCCGAGGTGGCGGCGTCCGTCACCGACGGCGATCGCGCGGCGCTTGCGCGCGAGCTGCAGCACCGGATCAAGACGATGGTCGGCGTGTCGTCCGGCGTGACGGTGCTGGCGGCCGGCGGCATTCCCGCCACCGCGACCGGCAAGGCGCGTCGCGTGATCGATCGTCGCCAGGCCGCCTGATGCCGATATTTGCCGTTCACCCCGAGGAAACCTGTTCGATGGATGGATTGAAGACCCTGGCCGTCACGGTCGATGCGCGCGGCATCGCGACCGTCGCGCTGCAGCGCGGCGACGTGCTCAACGCGTTCGACGAGACGATGATCGCCGAGCTGACCGATGCGTTCACGGCGCTCGGCCGGCGCGACGACGTACGCGCGATCGTGCTGCGTTCGGACGGCCGCGCATTTTGCGCGGGCGCCGACCTGCAGTGGATGCAGCGGGCGAGCGCGAACGACGCGGCCGCGAACTTGCGCGACGCCGAGCGGTTCGCCGCGATGATGCGCGCGATCCGGCAGTGCCCGAAACCGACGCTCGCACGCGTGCAGGGCCACGCGTTCGGCGGCGGCGTCGGCCTGTGCGCCGCCTGCGATATCGTGATTGCGAGCGACCACGCGCGCTTTTCGGTCAGCGAGGCGCGCTTCGGGATCCTGCCGGCCGTGATCGGCCCGTATCTGGTCGAGGCGGTCGGCCAGCGCCAGGCGCGCCGGCTCGCGTTGACCGCGACGCAGCTCGCCGCCGCCGAAGCCGTCGCGATCGGCCTGATCCACCAGGCCGTGCCGCTCGATGCGCTCGACGAAACGCTCGACCGCACGCTCGCCGAACTGGGCCGCAACGGCCCGCACGCGCTGATGGAGATCAAGCGCTTCTTCGACGCGATCGGCGAGTATCCGCCGTCGGACGAGCGTGCGGCATTCACCGCGCAGACGATTTCCCGCGTGCGGGCGACGCCGGAAGCGAAGGAGGGCTTCGCCGCGTTCTTCGCGAAGCGGCCGCCGGCCTGGGAGGCGGGCGCCGAGTAAGGCGGCGCGACCCCGATCGGCGGCGAAACGGGCCGGTCCGCGAATTGCGTCTCGGGCGCGGGCGCTTGCTCTACAATGCGTGACCCCCGGCGCGCTGCCGGCCCAGCCCCGACCGATGCTTCGCACGATGATCGTCAACCGCCTTATCTCCGAGATCCTGTTCGGCTTCACCGGCCTGATCGGCATCATCAATCCGATCGGCATCGCGTTCCTGTTTCTCGAACGGACCGAGGCGCTCACCGAGCACGAGCGCGACCTGCTCGCGAGAAAGGTCGCGTTCAACTCGTTCGTCGTGCTGCTGGTCGCGTTCTTTGCCGGCACGCCGGTGCTGCATTTCTTCGGCATCTCGATGGAAGCGCTGCGGATCGGCGGCGGCTTCGCGGTTGCGGTGGCCGGCTGGCAGATGCTGAACGAGCCCGACGGGCCTGGCGGCCCGGGCGGCGGCGACACGCCGGTCAAGCCGATCGACGCGAACGCGATCATGACGCGCGCGTTCTTCCCGCTGACCGTGCCGCTGACGGTCGGCCCCGGCTCGATCGCCACCGCGATCGCGCTGAACGCGAACCGCACGCACAAGCTGTCGGAGTTCATGCTGTCGAGCATCGTGTCGATCGCCGTCTCCGTGCTCGTCGCGGTCGTGATCTGGCAGGTCTATAGCCGCTCCGCGCTGCTCGCGCGCTACCTCGGCAGCGAAGGGACCAAGGTCGCGAAGCGCGTGTCGGCGTTCCTGCTGCTGTGCATCGGCGTACAGATCATGCTGACCGGTTTCTCCGCGTTCCTGCAGCCGATCGCCGACCAGGCCAAGTAACCGGATCGTCCCGGTTCATCCTTTCACGCAGCCTGCACGCGTGCGCGTGCCGTACGCGTTCGCGCGGCGCGGGATACCATGCGACGTCCGGCGGATGCGCGACGCGCATGTCGCCGCAATCCCAATTTGAGTGGCGAGGCGTGCAATGGAATACGTGAAATTCGGGTCGACCGGGCTGGACGTGTCGAAGCTGGTGCTGGGCTGCATGACGTTCGGCGAGCCGCTGCGCGGCACGCACCCATGGACGCTGCCGGAAGCGGAAAGCCGCCCGATCATTCAGCGGGCGGTCGAAGCCGGCATCAACTTCTTCGACACCGCGAACATGTACTCGGACGGCACGTCGGAGGAGATCGTCGGCCGTGCGCTGCGCGATTTCACGAAGCGCGACGACGTCGTGATCGCGACCAAGGTGTTCTACCGGATGCGCCCGGGGCCGAACGGCGCCGGCCTGTCGCGCAAGGCGATCATGACGGACATCGACCAGAGCCTGAAGCGGCTCGGCACCGACTACGTCGATCTTTACCAGATCCACCGCTGGGACTACGGCACGCCGATCGAGGAGACGCTCGAGGCGCTGCACGACGTCGTGAAGGCCGGCAAGGCACGCTATATCGGCGCGTCGTCGATGTTCGCGTGGCAGTTCGCGAAGGCGCTGCACATGTCGAAACAGAACGGCTGGACCCGCTTCGTCAGCATGCAGAACCACCTGAACCTGCTGTATCGGGAAGAGGAGCGCGAAATGCTGCCGCTGTGCGAGGACGAAGGCATCGCGGTGATTCCGTGGAGCCCGCTCGCACGCGGCCGGCTGACGCGCAGCTGGGACGAATCGTCGGAACGGCAGCGGAAGGACGACGTCGGCCAGCGGCTGTACGACGCGACGATCGAGGCGGACAAGGCGATCGTCGACGCCGTTGCGGCGATCGCCGCCGCGCGCAACGTGCCGCGGGCGCAGGTCGCCCTGGCGTGGGTGGCCCAGAAGCGCGGCGTGACCGCGCCGATCGTCGGCATCTCGAAGCCGCAGCAGCTGGACGACGCACTCGGCGCGCTCGAGTTGAAGCTGACCGACGACGAAATCGCCACGCTCGAGCGCCCGTACGTGCCGCACGCGGTCGCCGGGTTCAACTGATCGAGCGGCCCCGCTGGCGCCGCCGCGCACCGCGTTCAGCGCGCGGCGGCGAGCATCGGGTAGGTGAACAGGCCGAAGTGGACGACGTTCAGCCCCGCATGCGCGATGGCGGCTGCGAGCAGGCCGCCGCGCCGCCACGCGAGGCCGTAGCCGGCGCCGGCCAGTGTGCCGAGCACGATCCATTGCCAGCCGCCGGCCGCGT
>NZ_JAAGPK010000054.1:0-48373 GCF_017104685.1 Burkholderia sp. Tr-20355
TGCGAGGCGCGGCCGATGCCGCCGCCGGTGCGCCAGGGAGGCGGGGGCGGCGGCGGTTACGCGCGGCCTCAAGGCGGCGGAAACGGTGGCGGTAACCACGGCGGCGGAGGCGGCGGGGGCGGTGGCGGCCCCGAGGAATTCCGTCATTGACGTCGCCGGCGCCGCGGATCTCCCCGTGCGCCGGACGAAAAAAAGCCGCTCCGGAGAGCGGCTTTCGATTCGGGCTTGCGGTCGGTTGCGTGGCCGGCAACCGATCGCCGGCATGCGCCCTTTGCGTCAGTCGTCGAGCAGCGACAGGTCGCGCACGGCGCCCTTGTCGGCCGACATGACCAGTTTCGCGTACGCCTTCAGTGCGGCGGACACCTTGCGCGGACGCGGCTGCGCCGGCTTCCAGCCCTTCGCGTTCTGCTCCTCGCGGCGGCGCGCCAGTTCCTCGTCCGACACCAGCACGTTGATCGTGCGGTTCGGGATGTCGATGCGGATCTTGTCGCCGTCGCGCACGAGGCCGATCGCGCCGCCTGCTGCCGCTTCCGGCGAGCAGTGACCGATCGACAGGCCCGACGTACCGCCCGAGAAGCGGCCGTCCGTCAGCAGCGCGCAGGCCTTGCCGAGGCCCTTCGACTTGATGTAGCTGGTCGGGTAGAGCATTTCCTGCATGCCGGGGCCGCCCTTCGGGCCTTCGTAGCGCACGATCACCACGTCGCCGGCCTTGACCTTGTCGTTCAGGATGTTTTCGACTGCCTCATCCTGCGATTCGGTCACATGCGCCGTGCCTTCGAACACGAGGATGCTCTCGTCGACGCCGGCCGTCTTCACCACGCAGCCGTCGAGTGCGATGTTGCCCGTCAATACGGCGAGGCCGCCTTCCTTCGAGAACGCATGCTCGTACGAGCGGATGCAGCCTTCGGCCCGATCGAGGTCGAGGCTCGGCCAGCGCGTGTTCTGGCTGAACGCGACCTGCGTCGGGATGCCGGCCGGGCCGGCCTGGTAGAACGTGCGGACCGCTTCGTCCTGCGTGCGGACGATGTCCCACTGGTCGAGCGCGTCCTTCAGCGTCGGCGCGTGGATGGTCGGCACGTCGGTGTGCAGCTTGCCGGCGCGGTCGAGCTCGCCGAGGATCGCCATGATGCCGCCGGCGCGATGCACGTCCTCGATGTGGTACTTGTTCGTGTTCGGCGCGACCTTGCACAGCTGCGGCACGACGCGCGACAGGCGGTCGATGTCCTTCATCGTGAAGTCGATGCCGGCTTCCTGCGCGATCGCCAGCAGGTGCAGGATCGTGTTGGTCGAGCCGCCCATCGCGATGTCGAGCGTCATCGCGTTTTCGAACGCCTTGAAGCCGACCGAGCGCGGCAGCACGCGTTCGTCGTCCTGCTCGTAGTGCTGGCGCGTCAGTTCGACGATGCGGCGGCCGGCACGCTTGAACAGCTGTTCGCGATCGGCGTGCGTGGCCACCACGGTGCCGTTGCCGGGCAGCGACAGGCCGAGCGCTTCGGTCAGGCAGTTCATCGAGTTCGCGGTGAACATGCCCGAGCACGAACCGCAGGTCGGGCAGGCCGAGCGTTCGACTTCGGCGACTTCGGCGTCGGAATACGACGGATCGACCGCGATCACCATCGCGTCGACGAGGTCGAGCTTCTTCACTTCGATGGCCTTGGTGACCGGGTTCGCGAGACGCGTCTTGCCGGCTTCCATCGGGCCGCCCGACACGAAGATCACCGGAATGTTCAGGCGCATCGCGGCCATCAGCATCCCCGGGGTGATCTTGTCGCAGTTCGAGATGCACACCATCGCGTCCGCGCAGTGCGCGTTCACCATGTACTCGACCGAGTCGGCGATGATGTCGCGGCTCGGCAGCGAATACAGCATGCCGTCGTGGCCCATCGCGATGCCGTCGTCGACCGCGATCGTGTTGAATTCCTTCGCGACGCCGCCGGCGGCTTCGATCTCGCGCGCGACGAGCTGGCCGAGATCCTTCAGGTGCACGTGCCCGGGCACGAACTGCGTGAACGAGTTGACGACCGCGATGATCGGCTTCGAGAAATCGTCGTCTTTCATGCCGGTGGCGCGCCACAGCGAGCGCGCACCTGCCATGTTGCGGCCGGCGGTGGAGGTTTTGGAACGGTAAGTGGGCATTGTGGTTGCTGAAGAAAGATCGCGGGAAAAGGGTGGAGGCACGGGAATAAAGGCCTCTCTCGCGCCCGTGCGAACAACCTCTTGAGCTGCGCCCTGGGCAAACCCGTCAATTATCCCACAGCCGCCGCGGGCGTGGCGGCCATGGGCCGGCGACGGGCCGGTGCCGCGCGACGGGCGGGGCGGCGGCGTGCTGCCCGCCTGGCCGGTTCGGGAAGCGGCGCAGACGCCTGCGCGTCGACGACGAATGCGCGCCGCCCCCGCGCCCGGGCGTCAGTCGAGCAGCGTCAGGATCTCGTCGTACAGTGCCTTCGGAACCCGCACGCCGTTCGCGATGCTGCGCGCGCGGGCGTCGAAGCGCCGCTGCGACGGCAGCCGCGCACCCTGCGCGACGATCGACTCGAACATCCGTTCGCCGCGTGCGAGCCCCGCGTCGAGATCGTCGCCGAGGAACACCTTCGGGTCGAACGCGATCACGAGCTCGCCGTGGCACGGCGTCGCGCCGACGCCTTCGTCGAAATCCATCGATTCGCGGCTCGTCATGTCGCCGATCAGCGCGCCGCCGAGCAATTCGACCATCGCCGCGAGCGCCGAGCCCTTGTGGCCGCCGAAGGTGCGCATCGCGCCCTGCAGCGCGGCCTTCGGGTCGGTGGTCGGCCGGCCGTCGGCGTCGATCGCCCAGTGCGACGGAATCGCCTTGCCCTGCTTGGCGTGCAGCTCGATGTCGCCGCGCGCGATCGCGCTCGTCGCGAAATCGAACACGAACGGCTCGCCGCCCGGGCGCGGCCACGCGAACGCGATCGGATTGGTGCCGAACACGGGTTCGCGGCCGCCTTCCGGTGCGACCCAGCTATGGCTCGGGTTCATCGCGATGCCGACCAGCCCTTCGGCCGCGATCGCCTCGACTTCGGGCCACAGCGCCGAGAAGTGGTAGCAGTGGTTGATCGTCATCGCGGCGATCCCGTGCTGCTTCGCCATCTCGACGAGCACCGGCAGCCCGGTTTCGAAGCTCAGCAGCGAGAAGCCGCGATGCGCGTCGACGGAGACGATCGACGACGACAGCTTGCGCAGCGTCGGCACGGCTTGCGGATCGACCTTGCCCTTTTTCAGCGAGCGCACGCAGACGAGCAGCCGGTACACGCCGTGCGAATGGCACTCGTCGCGCTGGCCTTGCGTGATCACGCTGGCGATGGCCCGCGCATGCGCGTCGGACATCCCGTGATGCGTCAGCACGCGCAGCGCGAGCGCATGGACTTCAGCGAGCGACAGGACGACTTCGGCGGTTTGCTCAGTCATGATTCACCTCGCGCGGCGCGGGCACGCCGTCGATGCGCTGCGGCACGTGCAGCGGATTGCCGTCGCGCAGCGCGTCCGGCAGCAGCGCATCCGGCACGTCCTGGTACGACACCGGGCGCAGGAAGCGCTCGATCGCGCGTGCGCCGACGGACGTCGTGCGCGTGTCGGACGTCGCCGGGAACGGGCCGCCGTGCACCATCGCGTGGCCGACTTCGACGCCCGTGCCGAAGCCGTTGACGAGAATGCGGCCGGCCTTGCGTTCGAGCGTCGGGCGCAGCGCGGCGAACAGCGCCGCGTCGCCGTCGGCCAGGTGCGCGGCGATCGTCAATTGGCCTTCGAGCGACTTCAGTACGCGATGCAGCGTATCGGCATCCGCGCAGCGGACGATCAGCGATGCGGGACCGAACACTTCGTCGCGCAGTTCAGGGTGCGCGATGAACGCGTCGGCCGAGGTCGCGAACAGCGCCGCACGGGCCTGATGGCGGCCGCCTTCCACGCCTTCGGCCAGCAGCTCGACCGCATCGTGATGGCGTAGCGCCGCGACGCCTTGCGCATAGCTCGCATGAATGGGCGGCGTCAGCATCGTCTGTGCGGCCGCCGTGCGCACGGCATCGGCCGCCGCGGCTTCGAACGCGCGCAGCGCGGGGCCGTCGACGGCGAGCACCAGGCCGGGATTCGTGCAGAACTGGCCGGCGCCGAGCGTGAGCGATGCGACGAATTGCGGCGCGATCGTTTCGTGGCGCGCCTCGAGCGCGGCGGGGCACAGCAGCACGGGATTGATCGAGCTCATTTCCGCATAGACCGGAATCGGCTCGGGGCGCGCGGCCGCGATATGCATCAGCGCGACGCCGCCGCGGCGCGAGCCGGTGAAGCCGACGGCCTTGATGCGCGGATCGGCGACGAGCGCCTGGCCGATCTCGCGCGATGCGTCGAACAGCAGCGAGAACACGCCGGCCGGCATCCCGCATTCGCGGGCGGCCTGCTGGATCGCGCGGCCAACGCGTTCCGACGTGCCCGGATGCGCGGAATGGGCCTTCACGATCACCGGGCAGCCGGCCGCGAGCGCCGACGCCGTATCCCCGCCGGCGACCGAGAACGCGAGCGGGAAGTTCGACGCGCCGAACACGGCAACGGGCCCCACCGCGACGTTGCGCAGCCTCAGGTCGACACGCGGCAGCGGCTTGCGCTCGGGGCGCGCCGGATCGATCCGCGCGTCGAGAAACCCGCCGTCGCGCACGAGCGACGCGAACAGCGCGAGCTGGCCGACCGTGCGGCCGCGTTCGCCTTCGACGCGTGCGCGCGGCAGCCCCGTCTCGATGACGCAACGCTCGATCAGGTCGTCGCCGAGCGCCATGATGTGGCGGCCGATCGCGTCGAGAAACGCGGCGCGGGCGTCGAGCGACGTTTCGCGATAGATGTCGAACGCGTCGTCGGCGAGTGCGCAGGCCGTCTCCAGGTCGTGCAGGCTCGCGCCGCCGAAAGCCGGTTCGAGCGGTTCGCCGGTGGCGGCGGCGATCGCGTGGAGGGTGCCGTTCTGTCCGGTGACGGCGGACTGGCCGATCAGCAGTTGACCTGTGAGTTGCATGGTTTTCCTCGGAAAAAAGCAGGGGCCGGGCGTGGTGCGCCCGGCCGCGGGGAGCATGGAAAAGGGCGCGGGCGCGTCAGTCCTCGTCGTCGTCGAGCCGCAGCTTGTCGGCACGCACGCCGGTGCGGGCGCCCCAGTAGTAGATGACGAGCGCGACGGCCGCGACGACGGCCGTGTCGTACGGATGCGCGAGGCGGCCCGTGCCGCCGAAGCCGCCGAGATACGACAGCACGATCATCGCGGCATAGAACGCGATCAGCCACGCCGACGAGCGCACTTGCTCGGCGAGGCTCAGGTGCGCGGTCGGCACCCAGCGGCGGCACGCGAGATAGATGACGAACATCGCGATCTGCAGGCCCAGCAGCCAGGACACGGTGCTCCAGCCCGACCAGTAGACGATCAGCGCGGCGATCACGAACGAAGCGGGGCCGGTGAGGCCGAATGCGCTCGCACGGAACGGCGGCGGCAGGTCGGGCGCGGTGCGGCGCAGCGCGGCGACCGAGACCGGCGCGACCGCATAGCTCAGCACGAGCGCGGCCGATACGATGTTGATCAGCGCTTCCCACGACGGAAACGGCAGCGTCCAGAAGATCGCGAGGCCGAAGGTGAGCCAGAGGCCCGCACGCGGGATGCCCGACGCTTCGTCGACGCGCGTGAACACCTTGAAGAACGTGCCCGTCTTCGCCCAGCCGTAGACGACACGCGGCGTCGCGTTCATGTAGATGTTGCCGCAGCCGCTCGGCGAGATCATCGCGTCGGCGACGACCATCACCGCGAGCCAGCCGACGCCGAGCGCGAGCGCGATGTCGCGGTACGGCAGCGAGAACGCCTTGCTTACGTCGTGCCAGCCGGCGGCGAGCATCGCCGTGGGAATGCTGCCGATGAACGCGAGCTGCAGCAGCACGTAGATCAGTGTCGACAGCAGGATCGACAGGATCAGCGCGATCGGGATCGTGCGCTGCGGATTGCGCACCTCGCTCGCGACCGACACGATCGGCGTGAGCCCGAGGTACGCGAAGATGATGCCGCCGGCGGACACGGCCATCTCGATGCCCGGCATGCCGAACGGCGCGAAGCCTTGCACGGTCAGGTTCGCGGGCTTGAAGAACGTGAACAGCACGCCGATCACCGCGAGCGGCACGATGAACTTGAAGATGCTGATGATGTTGTTCGCCTTCGCGAACGTCTTCACGCTCGAATAGTTCAGGTAAAAGAAGAAGCAGAGCAGCGCGGCCTGCACGAGCCAGCCGAGCGTCGTCGGGTCGCTCGAGCCTTCGGCCGTCAGGCCCGGAAACCACGCGGCCGCGTACTGGCGCGCGGCGACGACTTCGATCGCGATCAGGCTCGAAAAGGCGATCAGCGTGATGAAGCCCATCAGGTAGCCGAGCAGCGGGCCGTGCGAGAACACCGGATAACGCACGACGCCGCCGGCGCGCGGCAGCGCGGCGCCGAGTTCGCAGTAGACGATGCCGAGCAGCAGCACCGCGAAGCCGCCGAGCAGCCACGAGAAGATGCCGGCCGGGCCCGCGATCGTCGACACGTGACTCGCGGCGAACAGCCACCCCGAACCGAAAATGGCGCCGAGACCGATGAACGTGAGATCGGTCAGCGACAGCTGTTTCTTGAATTTGCCGTGACCCGCGTCGGGGGCCGCGGAACGGGAAAGCGGGACGGACGGGTGAGCGTTGCCTTGGCCTGGCATGGGCTTGTCTCCTGGGGGGAAGGGCGGTGCCGGCGCGAGCTGCGCGCGCTCCGACGGAGCAGCGCGCACGCCGGCCGGCCGGCGTCGCCCGGTTCGAACGACCGGGGCGGGCCGCGGGCCGTTCATGTGCGGCGCGGGCGGGCGCCGGCGCAAACGGGCCCGCGGGCCAATGCCGGACCGGAGGCGGCGGCGTGCGGCCTGGGAAGCCTGCGTGCCGCCGCGGGGGCGTCGATCAGAGACCGACGTCGGGCAGTGCCGGGCGCGTGTCGAGCGCCTTCGCGACGATCGCCTTCACTTCGGCGAGCGTGTCGCCCTGCAGCGCGAGGCGCGGCGGACGCGTGATCGCGCTGCCGCGGCCGACCAGTTCTTCGCACAGCTTGATGCACTGCACGAGGTCGGGGCGGGCATCGAGGTGCAGCAGCGGCATGAACCAGCGGTACAGCGCGAGCGCTTCGTCGAAACGCTTTTGCTTCGCGAGGCGGAACAGCGTCTCGCCTTCCTTCGGGAACGCGTTCGACATGCCCGACACCCAGCCTTCGGCGCCGACCGCGATGCTCTCGACCACGACGTCGTCGAGGCCCGCGAACAGCACGAAGCGATCGCCGACCGCGTTGCGCAGGTCGATGAAGCGGCGCGTATCGCCCGACGAATCCTTGAAGCAGACGATGTTCTCGCAATCCTGCAGCGCGATCAGCACGTCGGGCGTCACGTCGTTCTTGTAGATCGGCGGGTTGTTGTAGACCATCACCGGCAGGTCGGTGCTCGTCGCGACCGCGCGGAAGTGCGCGGCGGTTTCGTGCGGCTTCGCCGAGTACACGAGCGCGGGCATCACCATCACGCCGTCGACGCCGACGCGCTGCGCTTCGCGCACCGTGTTGCGCGCGAATTCGGTGGTGAATTCGGCGATGCCGGCGATCACCGGGATCTTGCCGCCGGCCGCGTCGCGCGCGGCCTCGATCACCTGGAGCTTCTCGCTCGTCGACAGCGACGTGTTTTCGCCGACCGTGCCGCAGACCACGAGGCCCGACACGCCGTCGTTCACCAGGTTCTTGACCACGCGGTGCGTGGCGTCGATGTCGAGGGAAAAGTCCGGCTTGAACTGGGTGCTGACGGCCGGGAAAACCCCGGTCCACTGAATGGCTTTGCGGCTCACTGAAATCTCCTACGTTCGTATCGGTCGGCCGACAGGGGTGTCGGTGTGGCAACCAGTATCGCCGCGCAAACGCCCATCACGCTTGAGTCGTATCGCGGAGCAAAATGACGAAATCGGCACAGCGGCCGGCAGGGGCGCGAGGGGCGCGCCGCACTATGCCGATTTCGTCGTCGTCCTCATCGAAAAGCCACAAGCGGACGGACGCGCGACGGAGGAAGCTATGCTCCTTTCCCCACTTCGGACGGCTCATGATGAAGCGCATCCAGATCATCGATTCGCACACGGGCGGCGAACCCACTCGGCTCGTCGTGTCCGGTTTCCCGTCGCTCGGCAGCGGCACGATGGCCGAGCGCCGCGACGTGCTCGCGCGCGAGCACGACCGTTACCGCACCGCGTGCATCCTCGAGCCGCGCGGCAGCGACGTGCTGGTCGGCGCGCTGCTGTGCGAACCCGTGTCGCCGGATGCGGCGGCCGGCGTGATCTTCTTCAACAATAGCGGCTATCTCGGGATGTGCGGGCACGGCACGATCGGCGTCGTGCGCACGCTGCATCACATGGGCCGCATCGCACCCGGCGTGCACCGGATCGAGACGCCCGTCGGCACCGTCGAGGCGACGCTGCACGACGACCTGTCGGTCAGCGTGCGCAACGTACCCGCGTATCGCCATGCGCAGGGCGTCGCGCTCGACGTGCCGGGATATGGCCCCGTGAAGGGCGACATCGCGTGGGGCGGCAACTGGTTCTTCCTGATCAGCGACCACGGGCAGCGCGTCGCCGGCGACAACGTCGCGGCGCTCACCGCGTACGCGTCGGCCGTGCGCGAAGGGCTCGAACGCGCGGGCATCACCGGCGCGAACGGCGGCGAGATCGACCACATCGAGCTGTTCGCCGACGATCCCGAGCACGACAGCCGCAGCTTCGTGCTGTGCCCGGGCCTCGCGTACGACCGTTCGCCGTGCGGCACCGGCACCAGCGCGAAGCTCGCGTGCCTCGCGGCCGACGGCAAGCTCGCGCCGGGCGTCGTGTGGCGGCAGGCGAGCGTGATCGGCAGCGTGTTCCACGCCAGCTACGAGCAGGCCGACGGCGGCGTCGTGCCGACGATTCGCGGCAGCGCGCACCTGAGCGCCGAAGCGACGCTGCTGATCGAGGAAGACGATCCGTTCGGCTGGGGCATCGGGTCGTGAGCGACACGAAGACCGACGTCGTCGTGATCGGCGCCGGCATCGTCGGCGCGGCGTGCGCGCACGAACTCGCGCAGCGCGGGCTGCGCGTGCTGGTCGTCGACGATGCGAGCGGCGGCGCGACCGGCGCGGGCATGGGCCACCTCGTCGCGATGGACGACAACGCGGCCGAGCTTGCGCTGAGCCATTACTCGATCGAACTGTGGCGGGCGTTGAGCGGCGAGATGCCCGAAGGCTGCGCGTACCGTGATTGCGGCACGCTGTGGCTCGCGGCCGATGCGCACGAGATGGATCTGGCACGCGCGAAGCAGGCGACGCTTGCCGCGCACGGCGTGGCCGGCGAGCTGATCGACGCGGCGACGCTCGCGCGACTGGAGCCGATGCTGCGCACGGGGCTCGGCGGTGCGCTGAAGGTTCCGGGCGACGCGATTCTCTACGCGCCGGTGACCGCGACCTGGCTGTTGCAGCGCGCACCGCGCATCACGTTGCGCCGCGACCGGGCCGTCGCCGTCGACGGGCCGAGCGTGACGCTCGCGAGCGGCGACACGCTGCGCGCGGAGCGAGTGGTGGTCGCGAACGGCGTTGCGGCGCGCACGCTGCTGCCCGAGTTGCCGCTGCGCCCGAAAAAGGGCCATCTGCTGATTACCGATCGCTATCCGGGCCACGTGTCGCACCAGCTCGTCGAGCTCGGTTATGCGGCAAGCGCGCATGCGAGCGACGGCACGTCGGTCGCGTTCAACGTGCAGCCGCGGCCGACCGGCCAGTTGCTGATCGGCTCGTCGCGCCAGTTCGACACCGAGGATGCGCGTGTCGAGCCGCCCGTGCTGGCGCGGATGCTGCGCCGCGCGGTGGGCTACCTGCCCGGTCTGGCCGACCTGAACGGCATCCGATCGTGGACGGGCTTCCGTTCCGCGAGCCCCGACGGCCTGCCGTTGCTCGGCGAGCACCCGGCGCGCCCGGGTGTGTGGCTCGCGGTCGGGCACGAAGGGCTCGGCGTGACGACCGCGCCGGGCAGCGCGCGGCTCGTCGCCGCGCTGATGGCCGGCGAGCGGCCGCCGATCGATGTCGAACCGTATTTGCCGGGACGTTTCCTGACGACGTCCCCCGTAGCCGGAGCGCTTTCATGATCATTCACCTGGACGGCCGCGCGCTGACGGTGGCCGACGGCGCGACCGTCGCGGCCGCCGTCGCGGCGAGCGGCGACGACACGACCCGCGTGTCGTGCACGGGCGCGGCGCGTGCGCCGTTTTGCGGGATGGGCATCTGCCAGGAATGCCGGATGACGATCGACGGCCGGCGCCGGCTGGCTTGCCAGACGCTGTGCCGCGACGGGATGCAGGTGGAGCGTACGCGATGAAACAGGAACGACTGAGCGTCGACGTCGCGATCGTCGGCGCGGGCCCGGCCGGGTTGTCGGCCGCACGGGCCGCCGCGCAAGGCGGCGCGACGGTCGCGATCGTCGACGACAATCCGCGGGCGGGCGGGCAGATCTGGCGGCAAGGGGCGGCGGCCGCGCCGGTGCCGGCCGCCGCCGAACGGCTCGCCGTGCTGCGGCAACCGAACGTCACGCATCTCGCGGCGACGCGCATCGTCGCCGAAACGCAGCCGGGCACGCTGCTGCTCGAGGACGACGAACGCGGGCTGCTGCTCGATTTCCGGACGCTGATTCTTTGCTGCGGCGCGCGTGAGCTGCTGCTGCCGTTTCCGGGCTGGACGCTGCCGGGCGTCACCGGTGCGGGCGGTTTGCAGGCGCTGATCAAGTACGGCCTCGACGTGCGCGGGCAGCGCACGGTCGTCGCAGGCAGCGGGCCGCTGCTGCTGGCGAGCGCGGCGACGGCCCGCCAGGCCGGCGCGCGCGTGTCGCACGTGCTCGAACAGGCCGCATGGGGCGACGTGGCCGGTTTCGGCGCGGGATTGTGGCGCTGGCCGTCGAAGCTCGCGCAGGCCGCGAAGCTCGTCACGGCCGTGTACCGGCCCGATGCGCACGTCGTCGAGGCGTTCGGCGACACGCGGCTCGAACGTGTACGGATCCGTCAGGGCGATCGCGCGTTCGACGTCGACTGCGACCGGCTCGCGTGCGGTTTCGGCCTCGTGCCGAATACGGTGCTGCCGAGCCATCTCGGCTGCCGGATCGAGAACGGCGCGGTGGCGGTCGATGCGCACCAGCGGACGAGCCGCGACGGCTGCTTCGCGGCCGGCGAGTGCACGGGCGTCGGCGGCAGCGAACTCGCGATGGTCGAAGGCGAGATCGCCGGGCTGGCGGCGACGGGGCAGACGGCGCAACTGGCCGCGCGCGTCGCACGGCGCGCGCACTGGCAGGCTTTTGCGGATGCCGTGCGCGAGCGCTTTGCGATCCGCGAGCCGGTTCGCCGGCTCGCGCGGCCCGAGACGCTGCTGTGCCGTTGCGAGGATGTGCGTTTCGGCGCCGTCGCGCAGGCGCCCGGCTGGACGGCTGCGAAGCTGCAGTCGCGTTGCGGGATGGGGGCGTGCCAGGGCCGCGTATGCGGCGCGGCCGCGCAAGCGCTGTTCGGCTGGACGCCGCCGGTGCCGCGCACGCCGCTCGTGCCCGCGCGGGTCGGCACGCTGATGCTCGACGGCACGGCGTCCTGCGACGGCGCGTGACGCTGCGCGTCGGGGTGGCCCGGTTCGCGCCGGGCCGCCCCGATTACTCGGCCTTCACTTTCTCCCATCCGCCGACTTGCGGCGCCGCACGGGCGCGCAGGCACTCGATCGTGGTTCCGTGCTTTCTGATCGTTGCGATCGACGGGTTCGATACCGGTAAAGGTGTATGGCGAGGGTGTTAGCAGGCACGCGGTAGGTGTCAATAGTATATAGATTGATATAATATTGACTCTTTAATTGATGTCCTGCCTCGATGAACGACGCGCTTCCCGCCGGGCTGCCCGAGCCCGATCAGATGCGCGCCGCCGCGGAATCGGCGTGCGCGCTCCTCAAGGTGCTGTCGAATCCCGACCGGCTGCTGCTGCTGTGCGAACTGTCGCAGGGCGAGCGCTGCGTCGGCGATCTCGAAACGCGGCTGGACATCCGCCAGCCGACGCTGTCCCAGCAACTCGGCGTGTTGCGGGACAACGCGCTGGTCCGGACGCGCCGCGACGGCAAGAACATTCACTATTCGCTCGACAGCGCGGCCGCGATCGCGGTGATGGGCGTGCTGTACGAGCAGTTCTGCGGTGCGGCCGCGAAGGAGAAGCGCGATGCAGCTTGATGCGCTTCATTTCACGCCATGGCTGTCGCTGGCCGGCGGCGCGCTGATCGGGCTCGCGGCCGCGTGGCTCGTCGCGTTCAACGGCCGGATCGCCGGCATCAGCGGCATCGTCGGCGGCCTGTTGACGGCGGGTTCGCGGGAGCGCGGCTGGCGTATCGCGTTCGTCGGTGGATTGATCGTCGCGCCAGTCGTGATGCACGTCGTCGGCGCCGGGCTGACGCCGCAGGTCGACGCCGGCTGGCCCGAACTGCTGGCGGCCGGCCTGCTGGTCGGAATCGGCACGCGGTATGCGGGCGGCTGCACGAGCGGCCACGGTGTGTGCGGGATGTCGCGCGGCGCGCTGCGGTCGGTGGTCGCGACGGCGACCTTCATGGCCGCGGGTTTCGCGACCGTCTTCGTGCGGCTGCACGTGCTGGGAGGCTGACATGCAGGCAGCATTCGCGTTTCTGGCCGGCCTGCTGTTCGGCGTCGGCCTCATCGTGTCGGGCATGGCCAATCCGCAGAAGGTGCTCGGTTTTCTCGACCTGGCGGGCCGCTGGGATCCGTCGCTCGCGTTCGTGATGGCCGGCGCGACGGGCGTGGCCGTGTTCGCGTTCGCGTGGGCGAAGCGCCGGACACGGTCGTGGCTCGGCCTGCCGATCCGGTTGCCGGCGCTGCGCGCGATCACCGTGCGCCTGGTCGCAGGCAGCGCGGTGTTCGGTATCGGCTGGGGGATGGCGGGGTTCTGTCCGGGGCCCGCGATCGTGTCGATCGGCTTCGGGTCGGTCAAGGGGATCGCGTTCGTCGTCGCGATGCTGGCCGGGATGGCGATGTTCGAATGGGTCGAGCGCCGCCGGAACGGCCATTGATGTGGCCGCCGCCGCATGCCGGGCAGGTTGCGGCGGTCGCAAGGCGGCATGGAGCCGAACGCGTCCTTCGGTCGGCTGCGATGATGGGGGATCTGCCAACCGCGTATCGAGGCGGGGCAGGTTCCGATATCAGGAATGCTCGCGCACGTGACGGCCACCACGCACTCGCCCGGACAGCCGGCGCAGGAGCCCGCGCCACGCCGCGCGCAAACCTCGCGGGCTCGAGGGCGCCACGACCGTCGTACTGACCGAGCCGGCCCCGCCGGCCGACAACGCCACGTGGCCGGCCGTGTCGAACGTCAGACACTCGCCTTCGTCGAGCACGCGACGGATGTATTGCGGCGCGTCGGGCAGCCACTCGAGCCCGTCGTGACGCAACGTGACCGCGAGCGCGCCGTCCAGCACGATCACCTGGCTGCCCTTGTCGAACCACGCAAAGTGGCTTTGTCCTGCGTCGAGCCGGATGTGTTGCGTCCGCATGGCGATTCCTTTTTCCCGGTTGCGCGGCCTCGCGATGGCGAAGCGATTGCGTGCAGTCAGGTTAGGGAAACGGGCGCGGGCGCGACAGATTCAGGGGACGGGAATCTGTTGCGGTGCAAGCGTCGATTTCGTACGGCTGTATCGGCGGTTTTTTCGCGGATCTGTATCTGGCGCGCGCTGGGCCGCGCGGGCACGATCGTTTGATGACGCCTTTCAGCGACACTTCCCGTACGCCATTACCGCTGGGCGGCGAGCCGCTTTACGAACGGCTCGCCGAGCATTACCGGCGCATCATCGCGGCCGGCACGCTGTCGCCCGGCGACCGGATGCCGTCGGTGCGTGCGTTCATGGCGCAGCACGGCGTGAGCCTGTCGACCGCCACGCAGACGTATCGGCGGCTCGAGGATACGGGCTGGTGCGAGGCGAGGCCGCGGTCGGGCTACTTTGTGCGGCGCCGCGCGGCGGCCACGCTCGCCATGCTGCCGGAAAGCGACGGGCCGCCGTTGCGCGTCGAGCCGCCGTTCGCGGGCCTGCACGAACGCGTGTCGCGCGTGATCGATCGCGCGAACACGGTGCCCGACGCGTTGAATTTCGGCGGCGCATCTGCGCTCGCCACGTTGTATCCGGCCGAGCGCCTGCAGGCTCTGGCCATCCGGCTGCTGCGGCGCAAACCCACGTTGCTCACCGACGCGGGGCCTGTCGGCGGTTCGCCCGAATTCCGGCAGACGATGGCCAAACGCGCGCTGTCGTATGGCGTGACGGTGACGCCGGACGACGTGATGTCGACGAGCGGTGGCGTCGATGCCGTGAATCTCGCGTTGCGCGCGGTGGCGCGCCCCGGCGACACGATCGCGATCGAATCGCCGGCCTTTTTCGGTCTGATCCAGCTGCTCGAAAGCCTTGGCCTGCGTGCGCTGGAAATCCCGGCGAGCCCGACGACCGGGTTATCGATCGAGGCGCTCGAAGTGGCGCTGACCGTCTATCCGGATATTCGGGCCGTGGTCGTCGTGCCGAACCTGCAGAACCCGCTCGGTTGCGTGATGCCCGACGACCGCAAGGCCGCGCTCGTCGCGCTGTGCTCGCGCCAAGGCGTGGCCGTGATCGAGGACGAGCCGTATCGCGAGCTCGTCGAAGCGCCCTGGCCGGTCAAGCCGGTCAAGGCATGGGACCGCGACGGCACGGTGATCTACTGCCCGTCGCTCAACAAGGTGCTGGCTCCCGGGATGCGGCTCGGCTGGATGAGTGCGGGACGCTGGCATGCGCGCGTGAGGATGCTGAAGTTCGCGCATAGTCGGCACAACGCCGCGCTGTTGCAGGCCGTGGCGGCCGAATTCGTCGGCTCGGGTGCGTTCGACCGCCATCTGCATCGCTTTCGTGAGCAATTGCGTGTGCAGCGCGACGTGACGATCGACGCGATCGCACGACATTTCCCGGCCGGCACACGGATGAACCAGCCGCTGGGCGGGATGCTGCTGTGGATCGCCTTGCCGGACGGCGTGCGCTCCGAGGCGCTGTTCGATGCCGCGCTGGCGCGCGGGATCAGGATCGCGCCCGGGTCGATCTTCTCGAATTCCGACCGCTTCGACGGCTATATCCGGCTGGCCTGCACGCGCGTGTTCGATGCGGCGCACGAAGCGGCGTTCGAAACGCTCGGCCGCCTCGTCCGGGAAGCCACGGCGGCAGCATAGGCGTGGCGGCAACCGGCCGGACTGGCGAATACGCGAGCCCTCCGGCTTGCCGAGACGCCGCAGTGGCAAGCCGCCGCCATTTCATCGGCTGGCCGAATGTGTGGCGAGGTGCTGGCGGATCAGCGACAGGTAGCGATCGCCGACCGAGAAATCGCGTGCGGCGCGCGGCCGGTCGGCCTGACGCAGCGTGGCCGGCGCGCTCATGCCCAGATACCGGCACACGGCGGACGGAAAGGGCTTGCGCGTATGCCCGAGCTGGCGAGCCGCGCGCTCGACGCGGGCATCGCCGACCTGGGCGCGAAGCCATGCCAGCACTTGGCGATCGGCTTCGTTGACGATACGGACCAGATGTTCCATCTCGCACCTCACTGTTCATAAATACAGTACTGTAAATATAACCAGTGTTTGCGGTGACCGCAAGCGGGTGCGCGTGCGATTGGCCGTCCGGCCAGGGTCAATGCGCTGGCGCGGCGGTACGCGTCATCCGGGCAGCGGGCGCCTGGGCGGCCGCGACCGCCGTGTAGCGCGCGTCGGTCAGCGCGCCGAGGAACGCGACGATGTCGTCGATTTCCGCATCGGTCAGCGCGGGCGGCGTGCCGGGCCGGCGGTTCATCGGCGTCGAGTTGACGTTGATGTTGCCGCGATAGGCGGCCGGCACGTCGTCGAACGTGTTGGCGCCGTGATACCAGAAGCCGGGATCGGTCGAGCGCGTGTTGTAGAACGCGACCGCGTCGCGCAGTGTCGTGAACACGCCGTTGTGCATGAACGTCTGCTTGACCGCGACGTTGCGCAGCCCCGGCGTGCGCAGGTAGCCGCACCACTGCGTCGGCTCGGGCCAGCGCAGCCGACGGGCGGTGTCGCACAGCCCGTTGTCGAAATGGCGCGGGTCGCGGTTCGCCGGCAGCGCGCGGTTACGCGGCACCGCGATTGCGTCGTAGCCGAAATCGGTGAACAGCGAGCGTTCCGGGCGGCTCGACGTATCCGACAGCGTATGGCAAGTCATGCAATTGCCCTTGTCCGGATTCCGGAACAGCGCGAGGCCGCGCATCTCGGCTGGCGCCAGCGGCGTGCGCGTGCGCAGGAACGCGTCGAAGCGCGACGTGAACGGCGCCATCTCGTCGCTCTGCAGATAGGCCTCGACGGCCGAACCCAGCGCGCGCACCAGTTGCCCGGGATCGCGCCGCACCGGCGCGCCGAAGCGCGCGGCGAGATCGGCCGCGAGTTCCGTCGCGTTGACCTTGCGCAGCAGCGCGGCCGGCGACCGGTTGTTCATCTCGTTCGGATCGAACAGCGGCCCGCGAATCTGCTCGGCGAGCGTATCCGCGCGGCCGTCACCGAACAGGCCGCCGAACGGCGACGGCGCGGGCGCATCGTCGTCCTGGTAGAAGTGGCGGCGCGGCACGTAGCGCACGTAGAGCAGGGACGGCGCGTTGCGCTGGCTGAAGCGCCCGGGCCGGCTGCCTTCCGGCACGCCGGGCCCGGCGTGCGACGCGGCCGACAGCGTCGGCGCGAATGCGCGGCCCGGATCGTGGCAGCCCGCGCACGACAGGCCGCGCGGCTCGGACAGCCGCGGGTCGAAGAAGATCCGCCGGCCGAGCGCGACGAGCGTCGGGTCGGGCGCGAAGCGCGCGGCGGCCGTATCGATCTTGCCGGTCACCTGCGGCGTGCCGGTGCCGATCGTGTCGACGACGCGCGACGGCGGCGCACCCGGGAGCAGTACCGTTTCGGCCGGCGCGGCATGGGCCGCGAGCGTCAGGCCGGCGAGCACGGCGACGGAAAGCGTGTGCAGCGCCTGCCGGCCGCGCACCACGCGGCCGTTACGTCGGACGGCTTCACTCACGGCGCAATGAACCCCGTTTTGTCGCAGGCGAGCGTCGTGCCGGACTGGTCGCACGACGCGAGCAGCTTGCCCGCCGCCGAATACGCATGGAACACCCAGCCCGTCGCGGGCGCCGCGCGGCGCTCCATGATCAGGAAGCCGAAGCTGTTGTTGTGCGACAGCCGCTCGATCACGGCGCCCGGTGCGGGCGTCAGGCCGGCCGGGAACGGATCGGGCAGTGCGACGTCGAGGTTGTCGCCGCCGTTGCCGGACACGATCGTCGCCGGGTGTCCGGACGAGAAGTTGATCGCCTGGAAGTCGTGCACGTGGCCGTGCAGCGCGACATGCACGCCCGGCGGATAGTACGCCTGCGCGTTGAGGCTCGACATGACCGACTGCAGGGCGAGGTTGCCCGGCGCGGGCGTGCTGCCGGCGATCGGCGCGAACGCGAGGATCGGATGATGGTTCGTGAAGATCGTCGTCGTCATGCCGGCCTTCGACGCGAGCGATGCGACCGTCTGGAACTGCTTCTGGTAAATGCCGAATTGCGCGTCGGTCGTCTTGAGCGGCGTGCGGCCGACCTTCGCGGTATCGAACACGATCACCTGCGAGCCGCCGCCGAGCGATACCGCGTAGGGTTCCGAATAGTTCGCGTTGTTGTCGTTGGCCGGATCGTCGCACGAGCGGGCCGCCGCATACGGACGCGGATCGAGGAAGCGGAACCAGCCCTGGCCCGCGCGCGCGCATTCCTCGTGGTTGCCCCGCACGACGACCCACGGCGCCTTCGCGAGCAGCGGCGCGGCCGGGCGGAACAGGTCGGCCTGCCACGTATCCCAGCCGTAGCCCCACGGGCTGTCCTTGCAGCCGGCGATGTCCGGCGGGCACGCGTTCTCGCGATAGTGGTAGTCGCCGATGTGCAGGACGAGATCGGGCGACAGCTTCGCGACGCTGGCCGCGATCGTGTTCAGCGGCCAGACCGTCGCGTCGTTGCACGCCTGCCATGCGTTGTCGGCCTTTTTCATCCGGCAGCCGGTGTCCGCGATGATCGCGATGCGCTGCGGCTGCGCTTTCGGCAGCGGCAGCGTGCGGCCTGCGACGCTCGCCGCCTGCGCGCCGGCCGGCAGCGTCGTTTCGCAGACGGAGACCGGGAAGCTCGACGGCTTCGAATCGGCCGGATCGCTGGCGGTCGGCCGCTGGGCCGGCGTTGCGGCGCCCGCGCGCAGCGCCATGCGCGACAGCTTGCCGTCGACGGTCAGTTGCGGGCACAGGGGCTCGCTGGCCGACGCGGGCGTGTAGTTCGTGATGACGCGCGCGATCGCCTGGTTCGCCTCGCCGATCTCGACCCAGGCGGCCTGGACGTTGGCCGAGGCGCTGGCCGGATCGTCCGGCGTATCGATGTGATTCGAGCACGCGGCAAGCGCGGCGAGGGCAACAACGGGAGCGCAGCGCACGAGCAGGGTGCGCGTGAGGAATCGTCGCATGAGAGGCACCGTAGGAAAGCCGTCAACGATACGCAGCGCGAATGTAAGAAATGTGAAAAGCAGGATGCGGCGGCGTGCGCATACCGGCGGGCCTTGACTTCAAGCCGGCTTGAAGCAGCACAGTCCGGTTCATCATTCACGAACCAGAAGGGAGTCGACGATGGAAACCAGCCGGCCCAACGAAGCGCAGTCCGCCCTGTGGAACGGCCCGTCGGGGCGCGCGTGGGTCGACGTGCAGGAAACGATCGACCGGATGTTCGCGCCGCTCGAGACGTTGCTTGCGGATGCGGAGGCCGTGTCATCCGGCAGCAATGTGCTCGACGTCGGCTGCGGCACCGGCGCCGTCACGCTCGCGATCGCGCGGCGGCTCGGCGCGAATGCGCACTGCACGGGCATCGATATCTCGGCGCGGATGATCGACGCCGCGCGGGCGCGTGCCGAACGCAGCGGCGTGCATGCGCGATTCGTGCGCGCGGACGTGCAGACGCATGCATTCGAGCCCGCGAGCGTCGACCTGATCGTGTCGCGCCTCGGCGTGATGTTCTTCGACGACCCGGTCCGGGCGTTCGCGAACCTGCGGCAGGCGGCGCGGCCGGACGCGCGGATGCGGTTCGTCGCGTGGCGCGGTGCGGCCGACAACCCGTTCATGACGACGGCCGAGCGGGCCGCCGCGCCGCTGCTGCCGAACTTGCCCGCACGGCAGCCCGGCGCGCCGGGCCAGTTCGCGTTCGGCGACCGGCAGCGGATCGTGTCGGTGCTGGCGGACAGCGGCTGGGCCGACGTGGAGATCGAGCCGGTCGACAGAGTATGCGTGCTGCCCGCGGCCGCGCTGGACGAGTACATCGCCCGGCTGGGTCCGGTCGGCCTTGCCCTGCTGGAGGCGGACGAAGCTACCCGGCGGCGCGTGGTCGACACGGTGCGTGCCGCGTTCGAGCATTATGTGCGCGGCGCCGAGGTGCGCTTCGATGCGGCGTGCTGGCTCGTGACGGCGCGCGCGCCGTCCGCGTAGCGTGATGGCGATAAAACGGAGCAACGCGCATCGGTGCCGGCATGGCCCGCTTGCGCGGCGCCGTTCACGCCTGAGGAAACCGCGCTGCGCGGTGCATGTCAGGGTTTCCTCGCGCGCAGCATCAGCCACGCGCAACCGCCGGCCACCAGCGCGAGGCCGAGCAGGACCGCCTCGACGCCAAGCGCGAAACCGGGCGGCATTTCACCGGTGTCGGGCACGGGCGACAGGTTGCCGCCCATTGCGACGGCGCCGCCGGTCAGCAGTGCCATGCAGACGATCCAGTAGATCTTGCCGCGTGCTGCGGCCGCGCGGATTCGCCACAGCGCGATGCAGGCGCCGCCGAGATACAGCAGCGCGAGCGTGCCGAGCGCGACGAGGTCGGCGGAGCGGCTTTGCAGGAGCGCATTCATCGCGACGCTCCGTCGGGCGTGGCCGACCGGTACGGCGAAACGATGCGAGCCGCGTGCGTGCTCATTCGGCCTCCGTCGCATGTCCCGGCGCGCGGCTCAGCAGATGCGTGCGCTTGTCGGCGGCGAGCGACACGTAGCGTTCGTACTGGCGCAGCACGTCGGCGATCACCTCGTCGCCGCGCAGGTATTCGACGTCGTAGCCGAGCCGGCCGTCCTCGAAGAACGTGACGATCCCGTACACGTGCTCGCGTGCCGCATCGGGCTCGGCCGCCTCGCGCACGAGAAACGCCGCCGCGGATTTCGCCGTCACGCGCACGCCGTACACGAAGTCGCGATGCTCGGCGGTCGGCACGGTAAGCCGCACCGCATCGTCGCTGTCGCGCTGCACGTGCGCATCGACGCCGCTCGCGCGCAATTCGGCGGCAACCTTGCGCAGCGCCGGCTCGACCGTTTCCGCGACGAACTGGCGCGCTTCGGCCTCGGTCGTCTGCCGCAGGATGTGCGTCAACCGATGGCGCCAGTGCTGGCCGGTCCAGAAGCTCGTTGCCGGCGCCACGTCCTGCGAATAGTGCGCACGATCGGCCGCGAGCCCGCGCCACAGCCCGTAGCACAGCGCGAGCATGATGATCGCGACCGGAAGCGCGGCGATCAGCGTCATCGCCTGCAGCGCGCCGAGCCCGCCCGCGACGAGCAGCACCGCCGCCGTCACGCCGAGCAGCACGGCCCAGAACAGCCGCTGCCACACGGGCGAGTGTGCGTTGCCGCGGGTCGCGATCTGGTCGATCACGAAGGCGCCCGAATCGGCGGACGTGACGAAGAACACGGCGATCAGCACGATCGCGGCGATCGACAGCAGTTGCGTCAACGGCAGGAAATCGAAGAAGCGGAACAGCAGCGCGTCGACGTTGGTGGCCGTTTGCGCAAGCGCGCCGGCCGCGCCGTGCGTATCGAGCCAGATCGCGCTGTTGCCGAACACGGTCATCCACACGAGGTTGAACGCGGTCGGCACGAGCAGCACGCCGATCACGAACTGGCGGATCGTGCGGCCGCGCGAAATGCGCGCGATGAACATCCCGACGAACGGCGACCACGACACCCACCACGCCCAGTAGAGGATCGTCCAGCCGCCGAACCAGCCTTCCTCGCGCGGCGACGCATACGCGTAAGTGCGGAACGACAGGTCGACGAGGCTCGACAGGTACTGGCCGACGTTGTCGACGAGCGCGCGGAACAGGAACAGCGTCGGGCCGGCGACGGCCACGAAGGCGAGCAGCAGGAACGCGAGCAGCAGGTTCAGTTCGGACAGCCGCCGCACACCCTTGTCGAGACCGGTCGCGGCCGACACGCCCGCGAGGATCACGACGACCGCGACGAGCCCGATGCGGAATACGTTGCTGCCGGTGTCCCAGCCGCCGACCGTATGCAGGCCCGCGCTCAGCTGCATCACGCCGTAGCCGAGCGTCGTCGCGATGCCGGCGACCGTGCCGACCAGCGCGAATGCGTCGACGGTGTGACCGATCCAGCCGTCGATGCGCTCGCGCAGCACCGGATACAGCCCCGAGCGCAGCGTCAGCGGCAAGTTGTAGCGAAAGCCGAAGTACGCGAGCACGAGCCCCATCAGCCCGTAGATCGCCCACGCATGGAAGCCCCAGTGGAAGAACGTCATCAGCATCGCTTCGCGCGCGGCGGCGGGCGTGCCGGGATCGACGGTCGGCGGTTTCAGGAAATGCTGCATCGGCTCGCCGACGCCGAAATACATCAGGCCGATGCCCATGCCGGCCGCGAACAGCATGGCCGTCCACGATACGAAGCTGAATTCGGGTTCGGCATCGTCGGGACCGAGGCGGATGTTGCCGAAGCCGCTGGCGGCGATCAGCACGAGAAACACGAGGAAGCCGGTGACGGCGAGCACGTAGAACCAGTCGAAGCGTGCGATGACCCACTGCTGGCCGGCGGAGAACAATGCGCCGGCTTCGCTCGGGTGCAGCGCGCACACGACGAGCAGCGCGCCGATCACGGCGAGCGCGGGCAGGACGACTTGCGGCTTGAACGTCGTGCGGGGCGAGGGACGGGAATCCGGCATGGCGGGCATCCAGTTGTGGGTGCAACGAGGCGCAACGCCGCCCGGCGCGCGTGTCGCGCGTCGGACCCTGATACGGCGTGCGTCGAGTGTACCGCGGTGTCAGGACTGCAAGAAGGGGCATGCAGAAGGGATTAATCTGACGAATTGTAAGGTATCGGCGCGATCCGGCAAACCTGCGCGGTGGCGCGGCAGGCGGACGGGACGGGGAACACGGCGCGGCGGCCGGACATCGGGCGCCCGGACGGCGCATGCGGAATGCGCATCGTCCGGGGCGTCGGCAGCGCGCTGGAGGCGCTGCCGGCAGGTTCAGAACGTGACGGCGATGCCGGCCATGCCGACGAACTGGCCGTGCGTGGTCGACGGCGTGAGCTGCTGCGAATCGCCCACGATCGGCGCCGCGTCGACGATGTGGCCGGCGCCTTGCGCGCCGAGCGTCTGTCCGCTCGAATGCGTGTACGCCTGCAGCGCATAGAGCGTCGTGCGTTTCGACAGGCTGTACGACTCCTTCAGCGAGTACTGCTGGTAGCGGGCCGCGCTCGCGACGCCGTTCGCTTTCGACGCGAGCGTGTAAGCGAACGCGCCGGCCACCGAGAACGCCGGCGTGAAGCGGTACGCGGCAAGCGCGCCGTAGGTATTGAACACGGCCGTGTCGGTGAATGCCGAGCCGTTGCCGGGCAGGTATTTCACGTTCGAATAGTTGAGGCCCATCGTCAGGTCGCCGAGCGTGTAGTTGCCGGCCGCCGCGACCTGCTCGACGGCCTTCGCGGTCAGGTAGCCCTGGTTCAGCACGGACACCGCGAAGCTGCCCGACGCCGCGGTGGCCGGGTTCAGGAAGCCGGCCGACGAGCCCGAGCTGTTGATCCGGAGGTAGCCGGCCGCGATCCCGACCGGCCCGTTCGCGTAGCGCAGCGCGGCGCTGAACGTGTTGCCCTTGCCGGTCGCGCCGGCGATGCCGCCGAATGCGTACATCGCGCTCGCGGACAGCCCCGAGAAAGTCGGCGACGTATAGGTGACCGAGTTGTTCACGCGGATCGTCGTGTCGAGGCCGTCGATGTCGCCCGGATGCGCGCCCGTCGCGCCGGTCAGCCAGCTGCTCGATGCGTACGGGCCGACGAACAGGAAGTAGGGCGTGTACTGGCGGCCGGCCGTCAGCGTGCCATAGTGATCGTTGCGCAGGCCGACGAACGCCTGGCGGTTGAACAGCGTGCCGGCGGCGGCCTGCGCGCCCGTGTTCAGGTTGAAGCCGGACTGCAGGTCGAAGATCGCGTGCGTGCCGCCGCCGAGATCCTCGTCGCCGCGCAGGCCGAACTTCGACGCATACAGGTTGCCGTCGCGCATGTAGATGTTCGAATGGCCCTGCTGGTTGTTCACGTACGCGATCGAATCGTCGACGACGCCGTACAGCGTCACGCTGCTCTGCGCGTGGGCGGCGGTCGTGCCGAGCGAGGCGGCCGATAAAATCAGGATTGCATAACGGTTGACGGGTGCTTTCATTGTCGATCTCCAGGTCTCTTCATCTTTCCAGCGGGGCGGGAGGCTGGGGTGCCTCCTCTGTGGCGGACGGCGGGCCGCGCGAACGGCCCGCCTGATCGGGCTTGCGTCAGTCGTCGAACGCGACGACGATGCGGCGCCATGCGCCGTCCTGCGCATCCTGCTCGACGCGCGCGCCGCGCACGGCGACGGGACCTTGCAGCGACGCCGGCAGCAGGATCTCGACGCGCTCGGCCGGGCGGGCCGGGCGGCCGTCCCAGCGCACCGACACGCCGAGCGCGCCGGATGCCTCGCGGCCGGTTTCGATCCGCCACAGTCCGTATTCGCCGTCGCGCCAGGCTTCCGTTTCGCCGTCGTCCTCGACGCATTCGCCGGACGCGACGCCGTCCTCGATGCGTGGCGCGACGAGGAAGCCGCGCGTGTCGCCGCGCGCGCCGAAGTGCTGGGTCGCAACGTTCAGCGGCAGCACGCGGCCTTCGCGCAGCAGCATCACGGGCGTGTCGAGCGGGGCGGGCAGCGTCACGCTTGCGCCGCCGTCGAACGCCTGCGCGCTCGCGCAGCACATCCAGCGCGCGCCGGACGGCAGGTAAACCGTGCGCGCCGTCTGGCCGGGATCGACGACCGGCGCAACGAGCAGCGCGTCGCCGAGCATCATGTCGTCGCAGGCGTCGTAGCAGCGCGCATCGCCGGGGAAATCGGCGAGGGTCGGTCGCAGCACGGGCTCGTAGCGCGTCGTCGACAGCCACAGCAGGTGGTAGAGGTAGGGCAGCAGCCGGTAGCGCTGCTTGATCAGCGCCGCGATCTGCGCGGTGATCTCCGGATACATCCACGGCTCGTTGACGGTGCCGTCGTCGTTCCACGAATGGATGCTGAAGCGCGGCATGAAGATGCCGAACTGCACCCAGCGCAGCAGCAGCTCGGGCGACGGCGCGGGGCCGGAGAAGCCGCCGATGTCGTGGCCGATGTTCGACACGCCCGACAGCGCGAGCCCGAGACCCATCTTCAGGTTGTAGCGCAGCGTTTCCCACGACGTGTAGTTGTCGCCGGACCAGGTCTGCACGTAGCGCTGCATGCCTGCGCCGCCGGCGCGCGACACGAGGAACGGCCGCCGCGCCGGCGCATGCGCGCGCTGCGCGTCGCGCGACGCGCGCATCATCAGCATCGTCTGCAGCACCTTCGCCTCGCGCGCCGGGAACGGCTGGCCGAAGCCGTGCGCGATCGCGTCGGGCGACCAGATCTCGTATTCGTTGTTGTCGTTCCAGGTCGATTCGATTCCATAGTCGAGCAGCGCCGAGGTGACCTGCTCGCGCCACCAGCGGTACGCATCCGGCCGCGTGAAGTCGATATAGGCGCCGACCTCGTCCCAGAACTGCACCCATGCGGGCTCGCCGGACGCCGAGCGGATCAGCAGCCCGCGCTTCGCGGCATCGTCGAACGCGGGATGGTCGCGCAGCAGGCACGGCTTAATGTTCGCGCACAGGCGGATGCCGTGGTCGCGGTAATGCTGCACGAAACCCTTCGCGTCGGGGAACTTGTCGCGATTCCAGTTGAACACGTAGCGCTTCGCGCCGATCGACGTGTAGCCCGACGACAGGTGGAACGAATCGCACAGGATGTCGTGCGTGTCGCACTGCTCGACGAACTGGTTCATCTGCTGCTGCGCGTCCGGCGCGTCGGTGTAGCTCATCGTCGAGCCCGAATAGCCGAGCCCCCATTTCGGCGTGCGCGCGGGGCGCCCGGTGAGCCACGTGAAGCGCCGCGCGGCCGCGAGCGGCGTGTCGGGCGAGGCGATGAAGTAGTAGTCGAGATCGCCGTGCTCGGCGACGAAATAGCGGTACGGGCCGTGATAGTTGTCGAGTTCGCGGCCCATGTCGAACGTGCAGTCCGACAGCGTGTCGTAGAACAGCCCGAAGCCCTGGCACGCGTCGGGCGACCACGTGATGTAGAACGGGATGTGCTTGTACAGCGGGTCCGTATGCTTCGCGCTGTAGCCCATCGCGTCGATGTTGCGCATCTCGAAGCGCGCGCCCGCGCGGTCGAGTTCGCCCGCGCGTTCGCCGAGGCCGAAGACCTTGTCGCCGCGTTCGCGCGCGACGTAGTGATACGCGCGATCGTCCCACCAGCCGAAGTTGTACGCCTGCGTCGCACGGTCGGCGAGCGCGACGCGCCAGGCGCCGTCCGCCCCGCGTATCGACCACGTGCAATGGCCGCCTTGCCGGCGCACCGCGAGCCGGATCTGCGCGGTTTCGACCAACAGGACGTCGTCGTCCTCGGCGAGGGAAAAGGCGGGCAGCGTGAAGCCGTCGAGGTCGAGGCGGTCGCGCCCGTCGAGCGGCACGTCGTCGAGGCCCGGCGCGATCGTCCACGTGCGCGGGTTGCGCGCGGTCGCGTCGGGCAGCACGCGCACCCGCACGATGTCGTCCTCGAGCACGAAGATCTCGACGGTGGCGCCCGTTTCGGACGCGAGCAGCACGCGGTTCGCGTGCGTGGCGGCGACGCGGAACACGGGCGGATGAAGAAGCGAAGTCATGGATGCGATTCCTGGTGAGAGCGAATGTCAGGCGTGCTGCGCGAGCAGGCGTTCCTGCTTCGACTGCCCGCGGATCAGCACCGCGAGCAGCGTCACGCCGATGATGTCGAACAGGCCGAGGCACGCGAACAGCGGCGCGTAGCCGATCTTGTCGGCGAGCGCGCCGACCAGCAGCGAGAAACCGAGCCCGCCGATCCACGCGGCCATTCCCGCGAAGCCGCTCGCGGTGCCGACTTCCTCGGAATCGAACACGTCGGCCGACAGCGTGTTGACAAGCGCGGAGATCATCTGGTGCGCGAAACCGCCGACGCAGAACAGCGCGATGGCCGTGTACGGCGACGACACGAGGCCGATCATCGCGGGCCCGAGCATCAGCACCGCGCCGAGCGCGACGCCGGCGACGCGCGACCACACGAGCGGCAGCTTGAAGCGCTTCGCGAGATACGGCGACAGGTAGCCGCCCGCGATGCCGCCGGCGTCGGCCGCGAGGAACGGCATCCACGCGAAGATCGCGATCTGCGTGAGCGGCATGTGGCGCTCGGTCGCGAGGTACAGCGGAATCCAGAAGCTGAAGGTCTGCCAGGCGGGTTCGGCGAAGAAGCGCGGCAGCGCGATGGCCCAGAAGCGCCGCGCGGTGACGACGTCGCGGATACGGCGCTTCGACACGGGCGGCATCGTCGCCTGGCCGTCGCGGATCAGCGTGCGTTCCTGCGGCGAGATGCGCGGATGCTCGGCGGGCGACCGGTACTGCGTGTACCAGAGCGCGGCCCATGCGAACCCGAGCGCGCCGGTGGCCATGAACGCGGCCTGCCAGCCGAACCGCATCGACAGGAACACGACGAGCGGCGGGGCGATCGCGGCGCCGAGCGACGTGCCTGCATTGAAGTAGCCGACCGCGACGGACTTCTCGCGATCGGGAAACCATTCGGCGACAGCCTTCATCCCCGACGGAATCGCGGCGGCTTCGAACAGCCCCAGGAAACCGCGCAGGATGCCGAGCGACAACCAGCCCGACGCGAAACCATGCGCGACGCCGACCACCGACCACAGCATCGCGAACAGCGCGAACCCGAGCCGCAGCCCGATCAGGTCGACGATGAATCCGCATACCGGCTGCATGATCGTGTAGCCGATCTGGAAGGCCCCGACGATGTACGAATACTGTTGCGTCGAGATCGCAAACACCTGCTTCAGCTCGGGCGCGAGCACCGCGAGGGAATTCCGTGCGAGGTAGTTGAGGATCGTGCCGAGACACACGAGCACGATGATCCACCAGCGCAATGCCTTGACTGTTTTCACTGCTGTCTCCTGTTGGGCAGGGCGGGCATGCGACACCTGCCTTGAACCATGCGAGCCGTCCGATCAGGACGGCTCTTTCACCTTATTTGTACGATGTCCGATCATCTTGAACACCGGTTTCCATCGGTTTATATCGAAATCAAGCGGTTCGAGCGAACATTTCGTGACCGTCTGACGTCTTTGTTATCTGACGACTGATCATTTTCGAGCATCCTATGTTCGAATTCGAATCCGGTCAACGTGAATTTGCATTCGAACGAACATGATCGGGGTTTTCCCGATAAGCGAACGGCAGCGGCGCACGAAGACGGCCGCGGCCGCGTGCCGAATGCCCGCGTGGCGGGGCTGTGCGACGGCTGGACGCGCGGCGCCCGTCGGATGGGGCGTGACAACCCTGATGAAAATTTATTTCTTTCCGGAATCTGGATTGTGTAAATTGATTTTCATCATCCTTGCAACGACCCTTCGCATGACGCCTCTCGTTCCGCCCGATGCCATTCACGACGAACCCGCGATCGCCGAGCGGATCGCGTCGGCGATGCCGTTGATGACGCCGATTCACCGGCGCATGGGCGAGTTCGTGCTCGCGAACCCGTTTCGCGCGGCGACGATGCGGATCGACGAGCTCGCGCAGGCCGTGAATGCGTCGATCGCGACCGCGAACCGCTTCGCGAAGGCGCTCGGTTTCGACGGCTATCCGGCGATGCGCGCGGCGCTCGTGCGCGGCTTCGAGGCGACGCTCGGGCCGGTCGAGCGGCTGCGTTCCGCGCAGGAGCAGGAGCCCGGCGTACGCGGCGCGGTATGGATCGACGCGGTATTCGACCAGGCCGTCGCGAACATCGGGAGCACGCGCGCGCAACTCGATGCGGCCGACGTCGAGGCCGCGGTCGAGGCGATCGTCGGCGCGCGGCGCGTGCTGATCCTCGGCGCCGGGTCGAGCGCGTTCCTGGCCGGGCTGATGGAGCACGGGCTGTCCGTGTGCCATGACAGCGTGCAGTCGCTCGCGCTGCTCGGCGGGCCTTCGCACGCGGCACGGCGCCTGTACACGGCCGATTCGCGCGACCTCGTGATCGCGCTCGCGTTTCCGCGCTACGTGAAGGACACGGTCGAGCTGGCCCGTCGTGCGGCGGCGCGCGGCGCGCGCGTGCTCGGCATCTCGGACGGTCCGCAATCGCCGCTGGCGCCGATCGCGTCGTTGAACCTGTACGTCAAGGCCGAACGGCGTTTCGCCGCCACGTCGGAAGCCGCCGTGCTCACGATGATCGAGGCGTTGATCGACGCGGTCGCGCTGCGTACGCACCGGTCCGCGAAATCCGCCGCCGAAATGACCGAATTCCTGCTGCCTTGGCTCGTGCAGCCGCAGGCGGCGTTGCCGGCCGTCAACCCTTCTTCCCCCGGTCCGAAAAAATCATGACTTCACCCGCGATCGTCGCGATTCACGGCGGCGCAGGCACGATCCTGCGCGAAGCGATGGATACCGACACCGAACGCCGATACCGTGGCGAACTGACCGCGATCCTGCAGGCCGCGCAGCAGGTGCTGGCCGACGGCGGCAGCGCGCTCGACGCCGTCACCGTCGCCGTGCGCATGCTCGAGGACTGCCCGCTGTTCAACGCCGGGCGCGGCGCCGTCTACACGGCCGAAGGCAAGCACGAACTCGACGCGGCGGTCATGGACGGCGCGACGCTCGGCGCCGGCGCGATCTGCTGCGCGACGCGTGTGCGCAATCCGGTGCTGGCCGCACGACGCGTGATGGAGGCGAGCGAGCACGTGCTGTTCGCCGGCGCGGGCGCCGATGCGTTCGCGGCCGCGCAGGGGCTCGAGCTTGCGGAACCCGGCTACTTCGACACCGAAGCGCGGCATGCGCAGTGGCTCAAGGCGCGTGCGACGGCCGGTGCGATGCTCGACCACGATGCGGCGACGTTCGCGTTCGGCAAGTCGCAGCCGGCCGAGCCGCTCGATCCGGACCGCAAGCACGGCACGGTCGGCGCGGTCGCGTGCGACCTGCACGGCCACATCGCGGCGGCGACGTCGACGGGCGGCATCACGAACAAGCAGCCGGGGCGGGTGGGCGATTCGCCGATCATCGGCGCGGGCTGTTATGCCGACGACGCGACTTGCGCGGTATCGTCGACGGGTACCGGCGAAATGTTCATCCGGCTCGCGACCGCGCACGACGTCGCCGCGCAGATGGCGTATCGCGGCGCGTCGCTCGCCGACGCGGCGCACGACGTCGTGATGAACAAGCTGCCGCGCCTGGCTGGCCGCGGCGGGATCATCGCGGTCGATGCTCAGGGCAACGTCGCGATGCCGTTCAACACCGAAGGGATGTACCGCGGTTACGCGCGCGTCGGGGAGGCGCCGGTCGTCGGCATCTACCGCGACGATGCGGCCTGATTCCGGATCGCACGAGGAGAACCCCGCATGACTTCGAGCCGAACCCCATCCGGCCTCGTGCTGCCCGAACAGCGCGTGGTGGCCGTCGACGACCTGTCGGTCACGTTCCGCCGCGAAGGCGCGACGTTCGACGCGGTGCGCAACGTGTCGTTTCACGTCGACCGCGGCGAGACGCTCGCGATCGTCGGCGAATCGGGCTCCGGCAAATCGGTCACGTCGCTCGCGCTGATGCGGCTCGTCGAGCACGGCGGCGGCGCGATCACGGGCGGCCGGATCGCGTTCCGGCGCCGCGGCGGCGCGCTCGTCGATCTGGCGCAGGCGAGCGCCGCGACGATGCGCGGCATTCGCGGCGCGGACATCGCGATGATCTTCCAGGAGCCGATGACGTCGCTGAACCCGGTGTTCACGGTCGGCGACCAGATCAGCGAGGCGATCGCGCTGCACCAGTCGAAGAGCGCGGCCGAAGCGCGCGCGGAAGCGCTGCGGCTGCTCGATCTCGTGCGCATTCCGGAAGCGCGCCGCGTGTTCGCGCGTTATCCCCACCAGCTGTCGGGCGGGATGCGGCAGCGCGTGATGATTGCGATGGCGCTGTCGTGCCGGCCCGCGCTGCTGATCGCCGACGAACCGACGACCGCGCTCGACGTGACGATCCAGGCGCAGATCCTGCAACTGGTGCGCGGGCTGCAGGACGAAATGAACATGGGCGTGATCTTCATCACGCACGACATGGGCGTGGTCGCCGAAGTGGCCGATCGCGTGCTCGTGATGTATCGCGGTGAGAAGGTCGAGGAGGGCGAGTCGGACCGCATCTTCGCGGCGCCGGCGCATCGCTACACGCGGGCGCTGCTCGCGGCCGTGCCGCGGCTCGGCTCGATGCAGGGCACCGACGTGCCCGAGAAATTCCCGTTGCTGAAGGTGGACGCGAGCACGACGGCACCGGCGCCGGCCACGGCGCCCGCCGCGAACGACGATGCGCAGCCGCCCGTCGATCGCGCCGCGCCGCCGATCCTGCGCGTGCGCGATCTCGTCACGCGCTTTCCGGTGAGAAGCGGCGTGTTCGGCCGCGTGTCGCAGTACGTGCATGCGGTCGAGCGCGTGAGTTTCGAGCTGCGCGCGGGCGAGACGCTTGCGCTCGTCGGCGAATCGGGCTGCGGCAAGTCGACCACCGGCCGCTCGCTGCTGCGCCTCGTCGAATCGCAGAGCGGTTCGATCGAATTCGACGGCCGCGACATCAGCGCGATGAAGGGCGCGGACCTGCAGGCGCTGCGCCGGAACATCCAGTTCATCTTCCAGGATCCGTTCGCGTCGCTGAACCCGCGCCTGACGGTCGGCTTCTCGATCATGGAGCCGCTGCTCGTGCACGGCGTCGCGAGCGGCAGCGAGGCGCAGGCGCGCGTCGACTGGCTGCTCGACAAGGTCGGCCTGCCGCCCGAGGCCGCGCGCCGCTATCCGCACGAATTCTCGGGCGGCCAGCGCCAGCGGATCGCGATCGCGCGTGCGCTCGCGCTGAACCCGAAGGTCGTGATCGCCGACGAGTCGGTGTCGGCGCTCGACGTGTCGGTGCAGGCGCAGATCGTCAACCTGATGCTCGACCTGCAGCGCGAGCTCGGCGTCGCGTACCTGTTCATCTCGCACGACATGGCGGTGGTCGAGCGCATCAGCCATCGCGTCGCGGTGATGTATCTCGGCCAGATCGTCGAGATCGGCCCGCGCCGCGCGGTGTTCGAGGCGCCGCAGCATCCGTACACGAAGAAGCTGATGAGCGCGGTGCCGGTGGCCGACCCCGCGCGCCGGCATGCGCCGCGCCAGCTCGCGGCGGACGAAATCCCGAGCCCGATCCGCGCGATCGGCGACGACCCCGTCGTCGCGCCGCTCGTCGCGGTCGGCCCCGATCATTACGTCGCGACGCATCGCGTCGGCGGCGCGTATTGAGCGCGCGGCAGGTTGCATATGGACCGCAGCTGCGCACGAGCGAGACAACGGCGTCTTTATCCCGAGCGGGTGCAGTCACGCCGCGATTTCCACCACGCGTTACCGAATCATCCACAGGAGCCCAGCAAGATGAACAAGCCGTATTCGTTCCCGATGTTCCGTCCGCGCGCGCTGTTCGCGGCGGGGGCCGGCGCGCTCGCGCTGTCGGTCGCGGTGCCCGCGTTCGCGCAGCAGAATGTCGTGGTCGCCGTGTACTCGACGTTCACGACGATGGACCCGTACGACGCGAACGATACCGTGTCGCAGGCCGTCGTCAAGTCGTTCTACGAGGGGCTGTTCGGTTTCGACCGAAACATGAAGCTCGTCAACGTCCTGGCGACCAGCTACACGGCGTCGCCGGACGCGAAGGTGTACACGGTCAAGCTGCGCGAGGGCGTGAAATTCCACGACGGCACCGACTTCAACGCGGCCGCGGTAAAGGCGAACTTCGATCGCGTGACCGACCCGGCGAACAAGCTGAAGCGTTACGGCCTGTTCCGCGTGATCGAAAAGACCGAGGTGGTCGATCCGACCACGGTGCGGTTCACGTTGCGCGAGCCGTTCTCGGCGTTCATCAATACGCTCGCGCACCCGTCGGCGGTGATGATCTCGCCGGCCGCGCTGAAGAAGTGGGGGCGCGACGTGTCGCTGCATCCGGTCGGCACCGGGCCGTTCGAATTCGTCGAATGGAAGCAGACCGACGACATGAAGGTGAAGAAATTCGCCGGCTACTGGAAGAAGGGTTATCCGAAGGTCGACACCATCGACTGGAAACCGGTGGTCGACAACAACACGCGCGCCGCACTGATCAAGACGGGCGAGGCGGATTTCGCGTTCACGATTCCGTTCGAGCAGGCGAGCGACCTCAAGAGCAACCCGAAGATCGAGCTGATCGAGTCGCCGTCGATTATCCAGCGCTACATCTCGCTGAACACGCAGCAGAAGCCGTTCGACAACCCGAAGGTGCGTGAAGCGCTGAACTACGCGGTCAACAAGGAAGCGCTCGCGAAGGTCGTGTTCGCCGGCTACGCGACGCCTCAGACCGGCGTGGTGCCGATGGGCGTCGAATATGGGACGAAGCTCGGGCCCTGGCCGTACGACCCGGCGAAGGCGCGTGCGTTGCTGAAGGAAGCCGGTTATCCGGACGGATTCGAATCGACGCTCTGGTCCGCGTACAACCATTCGACGGCGCAGAAGCTGATCCAGTTCGTCCAGCAGCAGCTTGCGCAGGTCGGCGTGAAGGTGCGCGTGCAGGCACTCGAGGCCGGCGAGCGGGTCGCGAAGGTCGAGAGCGCGCAGGATCCGGCAGCCGCGCCGGTGCGGATGTACTACAGCGGCTGGTCGGCATCGACGGGCGAAGCGAACTGGGCACTGACGCCGCTGCTCGCGTCGGCATCGGCGCCGCCGAAGCTCTACAACACCGCGTACTACAAGAGCAGCGCCGTCGACGACGATCTCGCGAAGGCGCTGGAGACGACCGACCGTGCGAAGAAGGCCGCGCTTTACGCCGACGCGCAGAAGCAGGTGTGGACCGACGCGCCGTGGATTTTCCTGGTGCAGGAGAAGATCGTCTATGCGCGCAACAAGCGATTGCACGGCATGTACGTGATGCCGGACGGTTCGTTCAACTTCGACGAAATCTCGGTGAAATGACGGCGGCTTGCCCGCCACGCGGTGCCGGCGGCGCAAGCCGCCGGTGCGCTGATTCGATCGGTGCCCCATGCTGAATTTCCTCGTCAAACGCCTGTTCGGCCTGCTGCCCACGCTCGCGATCGTCGCGGTGCTGGTGTTCCTGTTCGTGCACCTGCTGCCGGGCGACCCGGCGCGGCTCGCGGCTGGCCCCGAAGCCGACGACGCGACGGTCGCGCTCGTGCGTGCCGATCTCGGGCTCGACCGGCCGCTGCCCGCGCAATTCGTGAATTTCTTCGCGAAGATCGCGCACGGCGATTTCGGCACGTCGACGCGCAGCAAGCGGCCGGTCTCGACCGAGATCGGCGAACGTTTCATGCCGACGCTGATGCTGACGCTCGTCAGCATGGTGTGGTCGACGCTGTTCGGGATGGCGATCGGGATTGCGTCGGCGGTCTGGCGCAATCGCTGGCCCGACCGTCTCGGCATGACGATCGCGGTGTCGGGTATCTCGTTTCCGGCGTTCGCACTCGGCATGCTGCTGATGGAAGTCTTCTCGGTGAAGCTCGGCTGGCTGCCGGTCGTGCCGGACGGCTCGTGGAAGAGCTACGTGCTGCCGTCGCTGACGCTCGGCGCGGCGGTCGCGGCCGTGATGGCGCGCTTCACGCGCGCGTCGTTCGTCGAGGTGCTGAACGAGGACTTCGTGCGCACCGCGCGAGCGAAGGGTGTGCACGAGCCGATGGTCGTGCTCAAGCACTGCCTGCGCAACGCGATGATCCCGGTCGTCACGATGATGGGGCTGCAGTTCGGCTTCCTGCTCGGCGGCTCGATCGTCGTCGAGGTCGTGTTCAACTGGCCGGGCCTCGGCCGCCTGCTCGTCGATGCGGTGACGATGCGCGACTACCCGGTGATCCAGGCGATCGTGCTGCTGTTCTCGCTCGAATTCATCCTGATCAACCTGACCGTCGACGTGCTGTACGCGGTCATCAACCCGACCATCCGGTTCAAGTGAGGCGCGCATGAACGCGACTGTCCAGACCGCGGCGCCGGCCGCATCGAGCGCGATCCGCACGCCGTGGCGCGAATTCTGGCGCAAGTTCCGCAAGCAGACCGTCGCGCTCGTCGCGGGCGGCTTCGTGCTCGCGCTCGTCGTGCTGGCGTTCGTCGGCCCGCACATCGTGCCGTTCGACCCGGAGAACTATTTCGACTACGACGCGCTGAACGCGGGGCCGTCGGCCGTGCACTGGTTCGGCGTCGATTCGCTCGGCCGCGACATCTTCAGCCGGATCGTCACGGGCACCCGCATCTCGCTCGCGGCCGGCTTCTTCTCCGTTGCGCTCGGCGCGGTGATCGGCACGTTCTTCGGGCTGCTCGCCGGCTACTACGAAGGCTGGTGGGACCGCATCACGATGCGTATCGCCGACGTGCTGTTCGCGTTCCCGGGCATCCTGCTCGCGATCGGCGTGGTGGCGATCCTCGGCAACGGGATGGTCAACGTGATCTGCGCGGTCGCGATCTTCAGCATCCCGGCGTTCGCGCGGCTCGTGCGCGGCAACACGCTGATGCTCAAGCACATGACCTACGTCGAGGCCGCGCGCAGCATCGGCGCGTCGGACTGGACGATCATCGTGCGGCACATCCTGCCGGGCACCGTGTCGTCGGTCGTCGTCTACTTCACGATGCGGATCGGCACGTCGATCATCACGGCCGCGAGCCTGTCGTTCCTCGGGCTCGGCGCGCAGCCGCCGACGCCGGAGTGGGGCGCGATGCTCAACGAGGCGCGCGCGGACATGGTGACGGCGCCGCACATCGCCATTTTTCCGAGTCTCGCGATCTTCCTGACCGTCCTTGCGTTCAACCTGCTCGGCGACGGGCTGCGCGACGCGCTCGATCCGAAGCTGGAGCGCCGCTGATGCGGGTGGCGCCGATGTGGAGTGCCACGTTGCCGGCCGGGCCGCGCGGCACGATCGCCGACGTGCCGGGCGTGACGGTCGGCCATTGCACGCTCGATGCCGGGGACGTGCAGACGGGCGTGACCGTCGTGAAGCCGCATCCGGGCGACGTGTACCGCAGCAAGGTGCCGGCGGGGGCCGCCGTGATCAACGGATTCGGCAAGAGCGTCGGGCTCGTGCAGGTCGGCGAACTCGGCACGCTCGAGACGCCGATCGCGCTGACCAATACGTTCGGCGTCGGCGCGGTGGCCCAGGCGCAGATCCGTGCGGCGATCGCCGCGAATCCGCGGATCGGCCGCGACTGGTCGACCGTCAATCCGCTCGTGTTCGAGTGCAACGACGGTTACCTGAACGATATCCAGGCATTCGCGGTCACGGCCGCGCATTACGACGACGCGTGCCGCACGGCCTCCCGCGACGTCGCACGCGGTGCGGTGGGGGCCGGGCGCGGGATGTCGTGTTTCGACCTGAAGGGCGGGATCGGCTCCGCATCACGCGTGGCGTTCGCGGCTGGCCGGCCCTACACGGTCGGTGCGCTCGTGCTCGCGAATTTCGGCCGACTGCCGATGCTGACGCTCGGCGGCGTGCCGCTCGGGCGCGTCGTCGCGCAACGGCGTGCGGCCGAAGCCGCGCATGCGGCGCCGCCCGAGCAGGGCTCGATCATCCTGTTGCTGGCCACCGATGCGCCGCTCGACGCGCGGCAGTTGTCGCGCCTCGCGCGCCGCGCAGGCGCGGGGCTGGCGCGTACCGGTTCCGTCTACGGGCACGGCAGCGGCGATATCGCGCTTGCGTTCTCGACGGCCGGCACGATCGCGCACGACGCAACGACGATCGCGTTGCCGGCCCTCGTGGCCGATGCGGCGCTCGATCCGCTGTTCATGGCCGCGGCCGAAAGCGTCGAGCACGCGATCGCCGACGCGTTGCTGCAGGCCGTGACGGTCGCCGGGCGCGACGGGCACGTGCGGCAATCGCTGCGTGACGCAGTGCCCGATCTCGACCGCTGGTTCAACGAAAATAACGAAGGGCATCCGATCCAGTCATGAAGATCCTGATTTCGACCGACATCGAGGGTGTCGCCGGCGTATTCGCCGTCGAGCAGACGCGCGCGGGTAATCCGGAGTACGAACGCGCGCGCCGCTGGATGACCGCCGAGGCGAACGCGGCGATCGAAGGCGCGTTCGCGGGCGGCGCGCAGGCCGTGTGGGTCAACGATTCGCACGGCGGCTATCGCAACCTGCTGCCCGACGGGCTCGATGCGCGCGCCCGCGTCGTGCTTGGCAAGCCGCGCATGCTCGGGATGATGGCGGGCCTGGAACAGCAGCCCGACCTCGTGTTCATGATCGGCTATCACGCGAAATCGCAGACGCGCGGCGTGCTTGCGCACACGATCAACAGCTTCGCGTTCACGCAGGTGTGGCTGAACGGCGTCGAGCTCGGCGAAGCCGGGCTGTACGGCGCGCTGGCGCACGAATATGGCGCGCGCGTCGCGCTCGCCACGGGCGACGACGTGTTCGCCGGGGAAACGCAGCCGCTGTTTCCGGACGCCCGTTTCGAGACGGTCAAGACGGCCGGCGGCGCATCGAGCGGCGATACGCTCACGCCCTCCGCGTCGTGTGCGCGGATCGCGGCCGCCGCGCGCGAGACGGTCGCGCACGCGCTGTCGGCCGGGTGGCGCGCGGGTGCGCATCGGCCCGCGCCGGCTGCTTGCACGCTGCGCGTGCAGACGGCCGCGCAGGCCGACCTGTTCGGCGTGCTGCCGTCGCTCGAGCGCGTCGATGCGGTGACGCTGCGCTTCGACGGGCCGTCGGTCGAGCACGTGGTGCGCACGCTGAACAGCCTGTCGGCCATGTCGTTCATGCTGCGGTGATGCGCGCAGCCACGATGCCGCGTGCGTGCGGCCGGTCAGTCGACGACGGCGGGGCGGGCCGTCGCGGCGAGCAGGAACGCTTCCATCGCCGCGACCAGCGCGAGCGGCGTCTCGTTCATCGGATAGTGGCCCGCGTTGCGCAGCACGTCGACGGTCGCGAGCGGATAGCGCCGCAGGTAGGTGCGGGCCATCAGCGCCGCGTCGAACGCCGGATCGTGTTCGCCGATCAGCACTTTGACCGGATGCGTACCGGCGATCTCGCTGCTGAAATCCGTATCGGCCCACGCGCGGAAGTACGCGCCGAAAGCCTGCGCCGACGAACAGGCTGCCGAATACGCGGCTTTCCACTCGACCCAGGCGGCGGGCAGGCGGCCGCCGGTGCTGCGGTCGATGATGGTTCGGCGATCGGCGACGTGGTCGGCGGCGCGCTCGAATAACGCGCGTCGTGCGGTGTCGAACGGCAGGCCGCCGCACGGCACGGGCGCGATCGGCACCAGCGCGCGCACCCGGTCGGGCGCGATGGCGGCGATCTTCTCGATCGCCATGCCGCCCATCGAATGGCCGACGAGGCTGAAGGTCGGGAAGCCGAGCGCGTCGGCGAGCGCGAGCGTGTCGGCGGCGATTTCGTCGATCGTATAGTCGCCGCGTGCGTCGCGCATGCGGCCGTAGCCTCGGTAGTCCATGAAGACATAACTGAAATGCTCGCGCGACAGCCACGCTTCGACGGGGTCGAATGCGCGGGCGTCGCCGAACCAGCCGTGCAGCACGAGAACAGGGTGGGGGCCGTCCCCCACGCGATGAAACGTATTCGGCATGTCCGCTCCGATGAGGTTGCAATCTGGCCGATCAGGCCGACGGGTCTTGCGGCCGAGAGGTCGCGCAACGGTGGAGCGGATCGTAGATCGATCGAAGGCGACCCGCCTTCGATATCGGGTCATTGATGATGGAATTCGGGCCGTGAGAAATACGCTGCTAGATCCCTACGAACACCTTCCGCGGAGCGTGGTCGTGACCGCCAACGACTATGCGGCCGGCACGACGTTTCCGGAGCACGCGCATGGGCGCGGGCAATTCGCGTTCGCGTCGCGCGGCACGATCAGCGTGTCGACGCCGCACGGGCGCTGGCTGGTACCGCCGCAGCGCGCGTGCTGGGTGCCGGCCGGCGTGCGGCACGAAATGACGATGACCGGGCCGGTCACGATGCTCAACACGTTCGTGTCCGCCGATGCCGCGCAGGCGGCCGGTTTGCCCGGGCAGTGCGGCGTCTATGGCGTGTCGCCGCTGCTGCGGCAACTGATCGACGACGCGATCGATCTGCCGGCCCTGTACGACGTCGACGGGCGTGCCGGCAAGCTGATGGACCTGCTGGTCGCGGAAATCGCGACGATGCCGCGCCTGTCGCTGCATGCGCCGCTGCCGTCCGATGCAAGGCTCGCGAAAGTGTGCCGGCACCTGTTCGCGTCGCCGTCGATCGCGGCCGATCTCGACCAGGTCGCGGCCGACGCGGGCGTGAGCCGGCGGACGTTCACGCGGCAGTTCCGCGCGCAGACGGGCGTGAGTTTTGCCGCGTGGCGCCAGCAGGTGTGCATGCTCGCGGCGATTGCCCGCCTGACCGACGGGCAGCCGGTGACGCGCGTCGCGCTCGATCTCGGGTATGCGAGCGCAAGCGCGTTCACGTCGGCGTTCCGCCGCATCCTCGGCGATACGCCGAGCCGGTATCTGGAGATTCGGCGCTAGCCGGCCGCAACCGCAAAAAAATACGCGCCCGCCAAATTCGGTCGGACGCGTTTAAAGGCACTCGGTCAGAAAAAAATGCGCGAACAACCCGTTGGGCCGTTTCGCGCATTACCTGTGTAATTGTTGCCTCTTCAGATTTAATCCTTGTTGCTCGTTGCAGATAACGAAGGATACGCCGCATAACGCGCAAACGATATCCCGTTGGTTCGACGATCCATGTGCGGTCGCAGCATGCGTTTCGATCACGCGTTTGAAGTCGGGGCAAGACGCCACGGCCAACAGGCATTCGCGGCCGCCACGCGCCACGATGCGACGCATCATCGAATGATGGCGACGGCGCATGAAAAACGCCGCGTGATGCGATGCCTGTCGGTATCGCGCCACGCGGCGGGCGGTTGCGTGCGACGCCGGCCTGTGCCGGCGCAAGCGTCAAACGTCGAAGAACACCGTTTCGTCGGGCCCCTGCATGCGGATGTCGAAGCGGTAGACGACCGGACGGCCCGGTTGCGCGTCGCGTTTCGCGACGAGCGTCGCGCGGCGCTCGGCCGGCACCGCGTTCAGCACGGGGTCGGTGGCGTTCGCCGCGGCTTCGTCGTCGAAGTACACGCGCGTGAACGCATGGGTGAGGATCCCGCGCATCATCACGGTCACGTTGATGTGCGGTGCCTCGTCGGCGGCGATGCGGCCCGGCTTCACCGTCTCGACGACGAAGCGTTGTTGCGCGTCGGTGCCCGTGCCGACCCGCGCGAAACCCGTGAAGCCGGAGGCCGCGATGTCGGCGCGCGAGGCCGGGTAGCGGCCCGCGCTGTCCACCTGCGTGAATTCGAGCACCGCGTCGCCGACGACGTTGCCGTCGCCGTCGAACACCTGGCCGACCAGCAGCACGTGCTCGCCTTCGGCGTGCGCCGCGGCGATCGTCGGCGTGAACAGGCTCTTCAGGTCATAGTCGTATTGCTGCGGGCACAGGCCGTACGCGAAGTACGGGCCGACCGTCTGCGAAGGGGTTTGCTTCAGCGTCGTCATGGTTCAGCGCTCCATCGGGGTGGCGTCGCGGCCGCGCAGCACGATGTCGAATTCGTAGCCGAGCGCATAGCCTTCTTCGGTGATGTCCATCGAGAAGCGCGAGATCAGGCGATCGCGCGCGGCCTCGGGCGTGCCCTGGAAGATCGGGTCGTACGCGAGCAGCGGATCGCCGGGGAAGTACATCTGCGTGACGAGACGCGAGCCGAAGTAATCGCCGAACAGCGAGAAGTGGATGTGATTCGGGCGCCACGCATTCGGATGGTTGCCCCACGGATACGCGCCGGGCTTGATCGTCAGGAAGCGGTAGCGGCCTTCGTCGTCGGTCAGGCAGCGGCCGGCGCCGAGGAAGTTCGGGTCGAGCGGCGCGTCGTGCTGGTCGACCTTGTGCACGTAGCGGCCGGCCGCGTTCGCCTGCCACACCTCGACGAGCGTGTTGCGCACGGGCTTGCCGCCTTCATCGAGCACGCGGCCCGTGACGACCATGCGCTCGCCGAGCGGCTCGCCGTTCTTCACGGCGTTCTTCGTCAGGTCGTGGTCGAGCGCGCCGAGATCCTCGGCGCCGTAGACGGGCGCGTACTGGTCGCGCAGCTTCTCTTTCAGCGGGATCAGCGGGCGGGTCGGGCCGCGCTTCACCGACGAGCGGTACTCGGGGTGGACATAGGCCGGATGCGACGGCCAGTCGCGCGGCGTGAGGATCGTGGGGGAATCCATCGGGCGTCTCCTGTTAGGTTTTTCGCAAAGTGGATGGCATGACTTTAGCCAATCCGGAAAGTTATGCAAAATGACCTTTTTTCGTCGGACGCATAACCATTCGTTATGGACGACACGCCCATGAAAAATCCGCCGGACAGGATGCCTGTCCGGCGGATGAAAGCGATCGGGCTTCGCGTCGTCGATGACGACCCCGTGCACGGCCCTCCAGCCAGCCCGTCGCTATTTTTTGTCGTTTGTTCTTGTCGTTATGCGGTCTCCCTGAGCGCGCCCGTTGTCAGCGGCGGGCGGGATCGAACACGATCCCGTCGAATTCGAGCGACAGCGCGTCGCTGCGCAACAGCGCGGCCGGCGTCGCGGTCCGCTCGGCACCCAGCACGTCGAATACGTATTGCGCGCAGAATCCGCGCCGCACCCGCGGGTTGAAGCGATGGCCGAGCAGTGCGTCGATGCGCTGTTCGGCCATCGCGTGCGTCTGGCGCTGAGCGTCGGCCGACGGCGCCGCGATACGGCGCGCCAGCGCGATGCGCCCGCCTTCGGTATGGGCGACGAAGCGCGACAGCGGCGTGAGCTTCGTCCACGCCAATGCAGCGGATTCGGCGATCACCGGTTCGTCGCCCGACGTATCGACGACGATGCCGAAGCGGTTGGTCCACGCACCCGCCGAAGCCGTCGTGCCTGCCGCGTCGCTCGGCGCCCTTGCCGGCACGCGGATGAATACGAGATCGCCGACATGCGCGCCGGCGGCCAGCGTGCGGACGGTCGCAAGCGGCAACGTGCGATCGGTGTCGCGTGCCTCGCGCGGGGCTGTGTCATGCGGTGGGTACGCGGCGGTTTCGGTTCGGGTGGTCATTTCGGCTTCGTCGTCGAGTGACAGGACGGAGCGGATTATGCAGACAAGTAACGATAAGTGTTAATTTGCCTGTGCGAGTAGCCTAATATTCGACCTGGAGCATCATTTTCCGATACCAAAATGACCGAAACCGCCCAACTCATCGACACGCTGAAGCGCCAGTTGAAGGCGCAGGGCATGACCTACCGCGACGTCGCGCGGGCGCTCGACGTCTCCGAGACGAGCGTGAAACGGCTGTTCGCCAGCGGCCGATTCACGCTGGAGCGTCTGGCGGAGATCGCGCAACTGCTCGGCTATACGCTGGCCGAGCTCGTGCAGGAGGCGTCGGTATCGGCGCCGCGGCTGCACGTGCTGACCGAACAGCAGGAGGCGCTGCTCGTGTCGGACGAGAAACTGCTGCTCGTGGCCGTCTGCGCGATCAACTACTGGACCGTGCAGGACATCGTGTCGGCCTATCAGGTGACGAAGGCCGAGTGCGTGAAATACCTGCTGATGCTCGACCGGATGAACGTCGTCGCGCTGCTGCCGGGCGACCGGATTCGCGTGCGCGTCGCGCGCGACTTCGACTGGCTGCCGGGCGGGCCGATCCGCCGGTACTTCCATGCGCATGCGCTCGGCGATTTTCTCGACAGCCGCTTCGACGGCGCCGGCGAGACGATGACGTTCTCGCAAGGGATGCTGACCGAGGCCGCCGCCGCGGAGCTCGAACTGGAGTTGCGCCGGCTGCGCAACAAGGCGGCCGCGCTGCATGCGGAATCGTCGTCCGCGCCGCTCGGGCAGAAGCATGGCACGGGTCTGCTGATCGCGAAGCGGATCTGGGAGCCGGCGGGGTTCCACGCGCTGCGACGCGGCACGTGATATCGCGCCGAGTGCTTGGGACTATCCGAAAAGTTATGCAAAATGGCATTTCATCGTCATCTGCATAACCGACCGTTATGAATAATCGTATCGCCGACGGCCGCGTCAAGTTCCGGCACCTGCAGTGTTTTCTCGCGGTCGCGCAGTTGGGCGGCGTGCAGAAGGCCGCCGAAAGCCTGTCGATCACGCAGCCGGCCGTGTCGAAGACGATCGCCGAACTGGAGGCGATCCTCGGCGTGAAGCTGTTCGAACGCGGCCGGCAGGGTGCACAGCCGACCCGCGAAGCGCGGTTGTTCATGCCGCACGCGAACGCCTGCGTGCTGGCATTGCGGCAAGGCGTCGGGCTGCTCGCGCGCGAGGGCGGGGCCGCCGCGGCGACGCTCGAAATCGGCATGCTGCCGACCGTCGCGGCCTCGCTCGCGCCCGCGCTGATGAAGGCGCTGGCCGCACGCTGGCCGCGCGTCGTCGTGCGGATCGCGACGGCCGCGAACGCCGATCTGCTCGAGCGCCTGAAATCCGGCGCGATCGAGTGCGCGATCGGGCGCCTGTCGGAGCCGGAGCGGATGATCGGGCTCGCGTTCGAGCAGTTGTACAACGAGCCGCTCGTCGCGGTGGTGCGGGCCGGGCATCCGCTGCTCGCGAGCGCGGCGCCCGCTGCCGAACTCGCACGCTATCCGGTCGTGCTGCCGCCGTTCGGCACGCTGATCCGGCAGTCGGCCGAGCAACTGCTCGGCGCATGCGGCGCACCGCCGCTGGATTCGTTCATCGAGGTGCTGTCGGTATCGGTCGCCCGCGCGCTGGCGCTCGAGAACGACGCAGTCTGGTTCGTGCCGCTCTATGCAGCCGAATACGACCTGTCGGCCGGTGCGCTGGCGCGCCTGCCGCTGCCGTCCGCGGGCACCGACGAGCCGGTCGGGCTCGTGCTGCGTACCGATGCGCAGCCGTCGCCGGTTGCGCGAACGCTGATCGACGCGGTGCGCGACATCGCGCGGTCGCGGTTCGGCGAGGCGGGCGCGCACCGCGCGCCCCGTCCCGCGCGCAAGCCAGCCCGCAACGGCGATTGATCCGTCGGGCTGCACGGGCCGAGCGATGCGATCCGTTTTCCCGCGGCCGGATCGGCCATTCGGCCAGTAGCGATCCACATGGTGCTTGGCATATCGTACCGTTTTTGGTACGATCGGTGACAAGACGATGGCGAGACAGCAGATCCAGGTCACGCTCGGCGTGCGGTTCTTCCGCACGGCCCGTGGCAACGAGCCGGTGCGCGAATGGCTCAACGCGCTCGGGCAAGCGGAGCGAAGGGCGATCGGCGAGGAGATCAAGACCGTGCAGCTCGGCTGGCCGCTCGGCATGCCGCTGGTCCGGAAGATGGCGAAGGATCTGTGGGAGATCCGGGTGATGCTGCCGGGGCGGAGTGCCCGCGTGCTGTTCACGGTCTCCGGCGGCACGATGGTCCTGTTGCACGGCTTCTTCAAGCAGTCGCGGGCCACGCCGCCGGACGATCTTGCCGTCACCGTCGCGCGCCTGAAAGCGCTGGCGCACGCCACCTGAATTCCCCGGTTGCGCCGGAATGCCTCGCCCCGACGGTCGGGCAGCCGGCAACGCCCTGCACTGGAGTACGACATGACGACCACGAACAACCCGTATATCGGCAGCGATTTCGACGCCTTCCTCGAGGCGGAAGGCAATCTCGAGGCGGCCACCGCGACCGCGATCAAGCGCGTGATCGCGTGGCAGATCGGCGAGGAAATGAAGGCGCAGCACATCACGAAAACCGCGATGGCGGCGCGGATGAAAACCAGTCGCGCCGCGCTCAACCGGCTGCTCGACGAATCCGACACGAGCCTCACGCTGGCGACGCTCGCGAGCGCGGCCGCCGCACTCGGCAAGCGGCTCAGTTTCGCGCTGGTGCCGGCCTGACCGGCGTGAAGTCGTCGCGCCCGGCGTTCGGGACGGCGCCCTTCACAGGCGGCTGGCCACAAGCGGGCACGCGTCGGCCCGCTTGCCCCGGGTCATTTGCGTGACGCGGTCACCTGCAGATAAAGCAGCGCAGCGCCCGCGAGCAGCAGCGGGCACAGGAAATACCATCCGGTCGTGAGGAACAACCCGGCGACCGCGACCAGCGAAACCCACGCGCAGCGGTACGCGATCCCGCCGCGCGGCAACAACTTCAACGCGGCCGCGGCGCCAAGCCCGTACACCATCACGAAACATCCGGACGTGACGAGCACGAGCGGCTTGGGGCCGACGTCGGAGAGCGTCGTCGCGGCCAGCGCGACGGCTGCAAGCAAGGCGATCACGCCGAGGCTGCGGCGCGGCACGCCGCCGACCTGGCTGCCCTGCGCGAGCCAAGCGGGCAATGCGCCGTCGCGTCCGAGCGCCGCGCCGAGCTTGGCCGCGCCCGCGAAATACGCGTTCATCGTGCCGAGCGTGAGCAGCAGCGCGGCGGCCGCCGCCAGCACCTGCGCATGGCCGCCGATACCGCCCGCGATCAGCTCGGCGAGCGGCGCCCCTGATGCGCCGGCCGACGGCCCGAGCACCATCACGCTCGCGGCGGCGACCGACAGGTACAGGAACCCGACGACCACGACCGCGATACCGGCCGAGCGCGGCATGTCGTGCGCGGGCCGGCGGAATTCGGCCGCGAGATGCGTGATCGCTTCCCAGCCGGCGAAGCTCCATACCAGCAGCGCGGCGGCCTGGCCGACCGCGAGCCAGCCGTGCGGGGCGAACGGCTGCAGGTTCGCGGAGCGCGCATGCGGCGCGGATGCCAGCACCGCGGCGAGCAGCAGCGTGACGAGCAGCGCCGACAGCACGAGTTGCATGCGGCCCGATACGGTGACGCCGAAGGCGTTCGCGGCCGACACGGTCGCGATCAGCGCCGCGGCCGTGACGATGATCGTCGTGTGCCCGCCGCCCGTGACGGCCGCGACGTAGGCGCCGCCGAACATCGCGGCGGCCGGTGCGCCGGCCGGCACCGCGAAATAGAAGCACCAGCCGACGATGGCCGCGGCTTTCGGGCCGAATGCGCGCCGTGCGTAGGTCGAGACACCGCCGGAATCGGGATAACGTGCGCCGAGCGCGGCGAAGGTGGCCGCAAGCGGCCCCGACAGCACGACGAGTGCGGCCCATGCAAGCAGCGAGGCCGGGCCCGCGACCTCCGCGGCAAGCGCGGGCAGCGCGATCACGCCCGTGCCGAGCACGGCGCCGATATACAGCGCGGCGCCCTGGAAAATGGTCAATGAGCCCGCGTGACGAGCGGCGGGCGAATCGGCATGCGACGACATGAGCGGCAGTCTCCGGAAGGCTTGTTGTGTGCGGGTGATCGCGCGCAAAGCCCGCGCGGTCAGTCGCTCGATGCTACCGGAACGATCGCGGCAATGCGGCGTGGCGATCAGTAGTCCGTGTGACGTGCGTGTCAGCCGATGTCAGCAGTGGCGCGCGAGCCGCAGGCGCGCGTCCTCGCGCGCGGCGGGCGACAGGTCGGGCGCATAGTGGAACGTGCCCGACACGAGCGACGCGATGGGCACGCCGTCGCGGAACAGCACGCGATTGCCGGCCAGCGCCGGCACCTTGTCGCCGGGCAGCAGCGTGCCGGCGAGGTTCAGCGGGTCGGCGCCCGTCACGCACACGTATTGCCCGTCGCCCGGTTGCCGCCTGAGTTCGCGCAGGATCGGGATGGCCTCGGGCAGCGCGAACTGCTCGCCGGCGAGTCCGGCCACGAAACGTCCGCCGCGAATCTCGCCGCGCGCTTCGAGCCGTTGCAGCACGCGCACGAGTTCGCGCCAGCTCGGCAGCCAGTCGGCCTCGCGTTCGAGCAGCCGCCAGAACACGACGCCGTAACGGCGCAGCAGCGTCCAGACGATGTGTTCGAGTGCGTCGGGATCGGTCGTGGCCGGCCCGCGTTTCGCCGTGGGGCCGTCGACCGGCGGCGCGTGACGCTGCACGAGTGCCCAGCGGCCCGCGTCGTCCATCCCGCCGATCAGCGCGCCGCCGCGTCGCGTGCGCGGTGCATAGGTCGCGCCGCGCTTCACGGCCGGTTTCAGCAACGCGCGCAGGCCGGCGTAGCTGTCCGCGTTCACGAGGCCGGCCGACACGAGTTCGCCGAGCGCCTGCTCGAGCTCGACGGGCAGCATGTGCAGGTCGTCGAGCAAGGCATCGAAGAACATCGCGCCGTGCGCGGCGAGTGCCTCGCGTACCTGCGTGGCGCGTGCCGACAGCGCCGGTTGCGCATCGGGATCGCGCAGCGCTTGCCAGGCGGAAAGATGGCGGCGCGGCAGCAGCACGATCGGCGTCGTTTTCACGGGCGTGCCGGCCGCCCGTGCGGGTGCGCCGATGCGTGTCCAGACCAGCTTGCCCGAGCGGCACAGCTCGTCGAGGCCGCAGGCCATGTAGTCGGTCAGCCGCGCGGGCAGCAGCGCGTCTTCCCACGCGCTCGCCGCGGCCTCGTAGCCTTCGAGCTGTTCGACCACGGCCGCGAGTGCGTCGCGGCCCGTACCGCGCGTGTCGGGCGTCAGGTGCTGCCAGTGGAACAGGAAGCGCATGAAATCGGCGCGTTCGACCGGTTCGATCTCGCGGCGCAGCCGCTTTACCGTATAGCGATGAATGCGCGCAAGCAGATGACGTTCGCACCATTCGTCGGTCGTCGCGCCGGGCGTGAAGCGGCCGCGCATCACGTAGCCTTCGCGCTCCAGCGCAGCGAGTGCCGTCGCGATCGCCGAAGCCGGCAGGCCGAGCGGTGCGGCGATCGCGTCGAGCGCGAGCGGCCCGAAGCCCGTGAGCCGTGCACGGATCACGTCGACGAGGGCCGCATCCGCGTCCCATGGCTGTGCGCAGGCGGCCGGTACCTTGAGCGCCGGCGTCGGGCGCGCATCGGGATGCAGCGCGCGCACGCACACGAGCCGCTCGACCGGTACCCACAGCACGGCGCCGCCCGGCGTAATGAGCTTCGTCGCGCGGCGGCGTTCGGCGAGCGCCGCGAGCAGGTCGGGCCAGCCTGCGTGTGCGTGCGCTTCGCCGTCGGTGATGCACGCGAGCGTGAGCAGCGCATCGTGCATTTCATCGGCGTCGCGCACGAGCGGCCAGGCTTCGTCGCGCACCGCGTCGATCGCGTCGGCGTCGAGCGCGCCGAGATCGTCGGCCGATTCGGGGTCGCTCCAGCGGCGCGACTGCACGGCCTGCGTGCGGCGCTCCTCGAGCGGCGCGTCGTCGAGGAACGCGTAGGGCTTCGCGTTCAGGATTTCGGCCGCGAGCGGCGACGGCGCGGGCAGGTCGCGCGCGACGAGCTCGATCGCGCCGCTTTCGATCCGGCGCAGCAGCGCGAGCCAGCCGTCGGTGTCCATTGCATCGTGCAGGCAGTCGTCGAGTGTCTGGTCGACGAGCGGGTGGTGCGGAATCTCGCGTTCGCCGACGATGTTCTCGAGGCACGCGACCTGATCGGGGAACACGGTCGCGAGCAAGTCCTCGCTCTTCATCCGCTGCAGTTGCGGCGCGGTGCGCCGGCCGCCGGTGAAGCGCGGGAGCGCAAGCGCGGTCGTCGCATTCCAGCGCCAGCGCACGCCGAACATCGGCGCGTCGAGCAGCGCCTGGACCAGCACGTGCTCGGCGCTGGCCGAACGCAGGTAGCGCCACACGTCGTCGAGCGCGAAGCTGTGCGCGAGCGACAGCGACAGGATGATCGCGTCGTCGGTCGCGGCGGCCTGCAGCTCGAAGTTGAAGCTGCGGCAGAAGCGCTTGCGCAGCGCGAGCCCCCAGGCGCGATTGATGCGGCTGCCGAACGGCGAGTGGATCACGAGCTGTGTGCCGCCCGATTCGTCGAAGAAACGCTCCATCACGAGCGTGTCCTGCGTGGGCAGCGCACCGAGCGCGGCGCGGGCACGGGCGAGGTAGTCGACGATCTGGCGCGCGGCGTCCGGCGACAGGCCGAGCGCGTCGACGAGCCAGCGCAAGGCGGGCGCGAGG